>JAUILJ010000125.1 GCA_030433055.1 Polyangia bacterium | reverse complement strand
GCTCCAGGGTCTCCGCGTCGTAGGTCAGCAGAGTGATCGCCAGCGCGCCCCCCACGATCGGGCTGCCCTCAGGAGCAAACGTGACGCTGTTCGTCGGCTCGCGAGGGTCGTAGCCAACATCACGTTCTCGCGTCGCGGACGTCACCCGAAGCGCGGGGGCGCCCTCCACCACCGACCAGCGCTGCGCAACTCGCGCGGCGACCTCGTCGGCGTCTTCTGCCAGGCCGTACAGGCTGGGTTCCACCTGGATCTCTATCGCCTGGGCGCGCCAACGCGTGCCGGCTTGGACCTCTGCGACCCACAGGCAGGCCGAAGCCAAACAGAGCAGAGCGACGTGACGGGGACCCACGCCGTGGTTGAACGGACCCCCAGGCGTTGCCTTGAGCCGCGGGGGGTGTCAGGTGCGGCTCAGCTCAAAGCCACGGATTGACGCTGAGTTCGGCGTGGCGATCTCTGAGGCCCGCCAACACCCGAAGCATCAGGTACACCGGCACCAGCATCGCAAAGCCGAACAACACGTACGAGAGCCCACCCTGCACGACACGGAACACCGGGCTCTTGAGCGCGCTCATCCAGCCCAGGGAAGCGCCGAGGCCGACCAAGGCGGCAGGCACGAACCACTTCCAGACCACCCCGATGAGCTGATCGACACGGATCCGGGGCAGCGCCCAGCGCACCCACAGCACCGCGAGCGTCAGTCCCCACGCCTTCAGGTTGAACACCAAGGCGGACAACAGCCCCAGGCTCGGACTAGCCATCACCGCACCTCGGCTCACCCCAGGCAGCTGCCACCCGCCGAGGAACAACGCCGCGCCCAGGCCGCTCATGACGAACACGTGCCCCCACTCAGCGAAGAACATGAGGTAGCGGGTCTTCACCGAACGGAACCTGAGGGCAACGCCCGAGGCGGTGCCTGCCCTCGGACCGGTGCCCGACACCGGGCTGGCGAGCTCCCAGTCCGCCTCGGGCAGCTCGGTGTGGGCACGGCTCCCTTCGCTGAGCGCCGGCACGAAGAAGAGCAGGAACATGCAGAACGTGATCGGGTTGTCGAAGATGTACCACTCCCAGGGCTTTCCGCCTTGGGCGGCAACGATATCGCCAATCCGCACGGAACCAGACATCAACACCACGACGAGAATCGAGAACAGTGGTGGAATTTCGTAGCTCAGGGTCTGAAGCGCTGCGCCTAACCCCCCGAAAAGCGACCAGCGCCCGCGGGGCCTCCAGCCGCCGAGCATCAGCCCCGTGCACACCAGCGCAGTAACGGTGCCCAGGAAGAGCGCGCCGAGGTCCAGCTCGGGTTCGAGCAACGGGTGCCCGAAACAGATCACGGTGAACATCGCGCTGGTGCCCAGAAAGAGGAAGTACGGCACCACGCGCAGCGCGGCGTGGCTACTGGCACCAGGGAGCACTTCCTCGCGGAAAACGCCAGAAATTGAGCTGCGCAGCCAGCCGAACAGGCCGACTCTCCGCGCGTCTCGCCCCAGCGCCCTGGTACGCTGCACCACGCGACGCTCGAACCACCCGATCACGCTGGCGACTGGCAACAGGAACGCCAGCAGCGCCACACACACGACGCCGACGACCACGCCGGCCCACAGCAAGTCTTCTGGAGGCGTGTCCCGGAAGCCCTGCACGTCGACCCCGCGACGCAAGGTGTCCTTGAGCTTACCGCGAACGATCTCCAGCTCCGCGGTCTGGGAGCGACCCGATGGCACGAAGTCCGAGATGTCCGCCAGTCGGAGCCCATCGAGCGCCACCAAGCGATCGCCGGCCTTCACTCCTGCGGTTTCCGCGCGGCTTGATTCGTTGACGCTCTTGACCAGCAAGCCGCTGCCCGCCGCCTTCGGGTCGAACTCCAGCCCCAAGAGCTCCGCCGCGCGCTGACCTTCAGCTTCCAGCTGGCGCGTGACGGAGACAGGCACGTCCGAGGGGAAGAAGTCGACCTCCACGCCCTCGATGCTGCCCGTCACCGGAGGAGCGCCAGAGGCTCGCGGCGCGAACGCAGCCACGACGCGACCGCGAAACGTGGTGTGAGCGCCTTCTGCCCCCCGCCGAGAGAACTCCGCCAGCGTCGCGTCATCCAACACGACCGCGATGCGATTGCGTGAGCTGCTGCTGGCGGCGATGACGATCTCCACGTCTTCCTGCGCGGCTTCGCCGGGGCGATGCAGCGAGCCTTGGAAGGAGATCGTGGCGGGCTTGCCCTCGGGAAAGTTGGTACCCACGACCTCTAGCTCATCGCCGCTCGAGAGTTCTCGTGGGCCGACTCCGATCACGTTGAGCAAGCTGGGGCGCTCGCTTTGCCCGCTGCAGCCGCACAGCACCGCGAGCAGGCAAAGCCAGCTCAGCAGGGTCACCAGCAGTCTGGTTCGGGGCATCTCCGCCGGTATACCGAGCCTCCCCCAGGTGGGCGAAAAAACGCCTGATTTTGCGGGCGACCGCTGGTCATCGGAGCACCCCGTGGCGCCCACGTCGCTCGCCAGCGCCGGTTCGCTCTCCAGCCGCCGGAGGACCGCCCGTTTCTTGGCCAGACGGCTCCCCTTCCTCCACACCGGTCGCATGCGCGAGACCAGCCCTCAGAGCGATTCGCAAGCCACCTGGCAGGAACTGCTGCAGGCCATTCGCAGGCGACAAACCGAGCTGATGCGTCAGCGTCCCTGGCGCGACTCCGGGTTGGTCCCCAACCCCAGCGGGCGCGAGGCGCAGCTGGCTTCCGTCGAAGCGCGCCTGGGCTTCGTGCTGCCTCCAAGCTACCGGGCGTTCCTGGCAAACCACGATGGCTGGCCCCGCTTCTATGAAGGCGCTGGACTGCTGGGGTCGAGGGAGCTGGGACGCGAGAAGCACCTCGACCTGGTGGCGCAGACCTTCGAGAGCTGTTTCCCGCCAAGCGACGCACCCAACTCCAAGCCAATCAGCAAGCCGAGCTTGCTTCCGTTCGGTATCGACTCGGCGGGAACCACGTTGTTTGCGTTCGACCTCGACAGCCGGCGCGATGACGGTGAGTGCGAGGTGGTGGCATGGCTCAACGAAGTGGGCGTGCGACGCTGCGACTTCACCAGCTTCCTCCGCCTGGTGCTCGAGCTGTGTGACGCTGAACACGCAGAGCTGCGCCGTGAGCAGGCCACGGCTGATGCAGACGAGGACTCCTCGCAGCTGCTCGCCGTCGCCGCAATCGCGTGAGTCGAGCGCATGGCAGCTTGACGCTATGCGGCACATGCGCTTCTATTGATCGGGGCCAACAGGCGTATCAGGCGGCGTTGGTGGCCACTGATTACTGCTTAAGCCTACCCTGGGGTATCCGTGTCGGAAGACGTCATTTCTTCGGAGAAGCCGGTTGAGCCTGCCGAAGGCGAGTCCGCAGAGCGGCGCATCATCAAGCGCTACTCCAACCGTAAGCTCTACGACACGAAGGACAGTCGCTACGTAACCCTGCTGCAGATCGCCGACATGGTGCGCGCAGGCGAGGACGTACAGATCATCGACAACGCCACCAAGGAAGACAAAACCGATGTCACCTTGGCGCTCATCATTTCCGAGGAGCTGAAGGCGAAGCCCCGTGGCATCCCGCTGACCACGCTGAAAGCGCTGATCCGCAACCGCGGAGAGAAGCTGCTTACGACGCTTCGGGAAGGCCCGATTGGGCGCCTGATGCCCAAGGACCAGGTGCCGGCCACCCCCGCGGAGCCCGACCAGATCGTGGTGGAGCAAGTTCCAGCCGAGCCTGAGGCCGGCTTGGAGGACAAGGAAGACGACGTGAGCGACACCAAAGACGCCAAGGGCCTAACGCGAGTGATTCAGACGTCCCGCGCGACGCTGGAGCAGTGGCAGGCCGCGATCGACGAGCGTATCAACACGGTTTTGCCTGACTTTTCGCCGCTCAAGGACCTCAAGAGCCAGCTCTCCAAGCTCAACGAACGGCTGGATAAAATCGAAGCGCGCCTGGACTCGATCGACAACAAGCCGCAGGAATAAGTGGGCGGCGCCCCGGGTTGCCGCTCAGTACCCGATGGCACGACTCACAGACACGCGCGGCGGGCTCTCCGCGGCAGAATTCGAAGAGGAGGCGATCAGCCACCTCAAGTCGATGTACGCCGTGGCAACCCGCCTCACCCGCAGCCGGACCGAGGCGGAAGACCTGGTCCAAGACACCTTCGTGAAGGCGATGCGTGCTCGACACCAGTTCGAGCCCGGCACGAACATGAAGGCCTGGCTGCTGCGCATCCAAACCAACACCTTCATCAATCGCTACCGCCGCGGTGGTCTGGAGCGCGCCGTGCTGGATGGCCCCGACGCCGATCCGCTCAGCGATGGCTGGATCAGCGCCGCCAGCCTACGTGGGATGCGCGATCCCGAGGGCACCGCGCTACGCCCAGTGCTCGAAGCGGAGATCAAGCGGGCGGTCGATGCGCTCCCTGAAGAGTTCCGCCTCGCGGTCGTGCTCGCCGATGTCGAAGGACTCGGTTACAAGGAGATAGCCGAAGTGATGGGCTGTCCGATTGGAACCGTAATGAGCCGACTGCATCGAGGCCGCCGAATCCTCAAGGGCGAGCTCGTCGAGCAAGCCCGCGCGCTCGGTATCGTGGGCCCGGAGGCCGAGGTTGGCGCCAAGCGCCAGTCGACGGAGCCGGTCAACCTGGACGCCTACCGCGAGAGAAAGCGGGGTGTGGGATGAGCAACGCCGCACGCCGCATCGAGCCTCTCGTCGACGCGTACGTCGATGGCGAGCTGCCACCTGAGAAGATGGTGGAGGTCGAGCAGCTGATGCTCGACTCCGAAGAGTGCCGTGAGCAGGTCATGCTCAGCCAGGCGATCAAAGAGAGCATGCGTCACGCTCTGACCGACGAAGAGCCCAGCGCGTCCTTCGAGGCTCGCCTGCGAGGTGCTCTCCGCGCGGAAAGAGAGCGCGAGGAGGCGCTGGAGGGTCATGGCCACGGCCGTGTGCTGCCCTGGAAGTACATCCTGCCCATCGCCGCGGCAGCGGGCTTCACGCTGGTGCTTGGAGCAAGTGGGGACCATCCCCAGTCCGAACCGAGCAGCAGCGCTCAAGCCAACGTGATGTCCAATACTCAGCCGACGCCGATCACGGTGGATGCGTTGGTAGACGAGCTCGTGAGCCACCACGCGGCTCCTCCCCCAGAGCCCGAGGTCGTCGAGCCTCGCTTGGTCGAAACGTTCGAGCCTCAGGTTGGGGTTCCGGTCCACGTACCTCAGGGTCTTCAGGACTACGGCGCTCAGTGGCTGGGAGGCAGCGTCATTCCCGTACGGAACCAGAAGGCTGCGTCCTTCCGTTACCGTCTGGGCGGGCACCGCGTCACGGTGTACGTCTACGACTCCGAGCGAGTTCCAGTGCGCTACATCTTCAAGCCCCGGGTGGTGCGCAACACCGCGGTCTACATGGGTTCACGCCGCGGCTACACCATCGCCGCCGTGGAGCGTCGCGGGGTCGGCTACGCCGTTGCCACGGATCTGGACGAGCCGGAGAGCGCTGAGCTGGTCGTCGCCTCCATGCGCTGACCGAGGCGAACGCAGCTGCAACGCAAGACGGGAGGTCCCAACAGGGCCTCCCGTTCGTGCGTCCATCCCATGGGCGTGGACGCCAGCTACCGCCCGTGCCGTCGTCTTCTCGAGGACGCTGCCCCGGGTTTGGGGGTGAGACGCGCCGCTGCTCCCTCAGTCCCCACTGCTCGCCGCCACGGGCGCGTCCGCGTCGAGCCACTGGTGGCCGAGCCGTACCTGCACCTCGGGGTGCTCGGCAACTAGCTGCCTCAGCCACGCCAAGCTCTCACGATTCACCTCTTGATCTGCCGTGAACGACCCAGGCTCCACTCCGTGGCGCCACCCCCAGGCCGTGTGGCAGGTGTCGCCCACCATCAGCACGGGCCCCTTGGTGGTGCGAGCAAGGTAAGCCGTGCTCCCGCTGGTGTGCCCCGGCACCTGAAGCGCCCAGAGGCTCCCGTCCCCGAAGACATCGATCACCCCACGCTTTTCCTTAGGGAATTTCCACTCGCGAACCGCAGGGTGGCCTGCCAGCGCCTGATCCGTGATGCCAGCCGTGAAGGCGTGTGAGAACTCCCGGCCGTGAGTCTCCCCGCGTCCGGCATAGACCGGCACCTCCGTCGGTATGTCGGGGAGCCCTTCGATGTGGTCGGTGTGCATGTGAGTGAGGAACACTCCCACCAGCGGCTCCTGCTGCCGCGCCAACCAGGTGCGCATGTCCAGCTTCACGCGGATCTTCTCGCGGTGCATCACGTCACCCACGAGACCACCGAGCAAGGAAGACTCTGGTTGATTCGCGAGCGCCCACTCGACGCCAGTGTCCACGACGAAGAGACCAAACTTGGGGTGCCGCACGGAATAAAAAAAGATCTGAATCGGCTCGTCCCGGTCCTCCAGGCCCGCGGCCTGCGCCTCGGGCGCGTCCAGATTCAGGAGCCCGCTGAGGGGCACCTCCCAGTCCGCCGCCACCAGCGTCTCGAGTTCGATGGGCCCAGGCTGCTCCAGGTCCTGCACCAGCTCCGTCTCCGAGCGAGCCACCCCAAGCTCCGACGGCTCGGCGGGGTGGCTGGACGCAGGCAGCCCAACCACGGCCAACGTGGCGGAAAACAGGGCGAGCCCGGTAATCACCCCAAACACGATGCGACGACGGCGAGTCATGCACTGAGCCTAGCCATCAAGATTTGCATGCAAATCGACCAAATTTGGATACGGTTATCCAGAAGTGGATATCCCGTGGGAAGACGTGCGAACGTTCCTAGCAGTCGCGGAGAGCGGGAGCATCAGCGCTGCTGCCCGTCTCATGCGCCTAGGGCAACCGACGGTGAGCCGCCACCTCGCGAACCTCGAAGCCCAGCTCGGCTACGCCTTGTTCGAGCGCAGCGCTCACGGCGTGAAGCTCACCAGCAGAGGCACCGAGCTACTGGAGCCTGCGCGTCGGATGGCGGAGTGGGCCGGAGTGCTGACCCTGCGCGCCGAGAGCCAGGACCAGGAACCGAGGGGCGTGGTCCGCATCACGGCGCCTCCCGGCCTGGCCTACGGCTTCCTGGCGCCGTTCGCGGCGGATCTCTCGGCGCGCTGGCCTGAGCTCCAGCTCCACGTGCTCGCGAGCGTTCAGTACGCCGACCTCGTGCGGCGAGAGGCAGATCTGGCGCTGCGCTGGAGGGCACCCGAGCAGCGGGATCTGGTCTCCTTCGCGACGCTCACTCATCACACCGCGGCCATGGCCACCCCGCAGTACGCCGCGAAGCTCCCCGTCGGGTATCAGCTGGCCGACGTCGGTTGGATTGGCTGGGCGCCGCCGTTCGACCAGATCGTCCCCAACACGATCTTGGCGGAGCTCATCCCAGATTTCCGCCCGGTATTTGCGAGCGATGACTATCTCGTCCAGCTCAGAGCAGCAGAGGCAGGCGTCGGCGCAGTCTTCCTCGGTCGGGTCGAGCACCGCTACCTGCGTCAGGACATGTTCGTCGAGCTCGACGTCGACCTGGGAGACTACGCTACCAACACGCTCCACCTCGTCGCCTCGAAGAGCGCCCTCGACGTGCCTCGCATCCGGCAGGTCGCCGAGCGCCTGGCAGAAGAGCTAGCGGCGACACGCTGCTGGTGAGCGCGCAAGCGAGATCGCAAGCGAGATCGAGCGGCTCACCAGCGCAGTCGCCAGATCACGCCCTTGGGCTCAACGCGGCGGGGCAATGATCTGCTCACACCCCAGCTCGATGTTCACGGAGCCACCCAGGTTCTTCACCCGATCGCAGGACGCGGGGCAGAGGATGATCTTGCTCGGATCCGTGGGGTTATCGTAGTACCAGCCCGGCTGACCCTGGCACTGCGAAGCATCGCTTACGCGCGGAAACACCTCTTCGCTCCCGCCTTCAGGTGTGTAACGGACATTGAGCTTGTCGGGGTCGGCATCGCCCTCCGCAGGGGTGGGCATCAGGTACTCGCAACCCAGGGCCTGACCGCGGATCTCGTTCATGGCATCCAAGAAGTCTTGGCCGCCCTGAGCCGTGTCCACGACGATCGCCTTTCCGCTACCGCCCGCAGCAGCGATGGTGTCCATCGCGGCGACGTTCCCGATGCCGATGGCGTAGGTGATGACCGGTGGGTTGAAACCGGCCGCCACCGCCGCCACGTTGGCGATCTGGTTGATATCGGTCTCGCAGCTGCTGGGCTCACCATCGCTCGCCAGCACGATGATCACCTTGTGCGTCGGGTTCTGAGCGGCATACGTGGTCATCACCTGGGCCGCGCTCTGGAGCGCCGGCATGGTCGGGGTATTGCCGCCGGGACCGGTATTGTTCATCGCAGCGATGATCGACGAGCCGACGCCGGGCAACGGCGCGATGTTGACCGCGGGCGGCAGGTAGTCGTTCGGGTCGCAGGAATCCTGCGGGATGCACAGGTTGCCGAACGGAACACAGCCAGCAGGGCAGGGCGGGAACAGACAGCTCACGCCAGGGTCTTCCGCGGGGAAAAACTGGATCCCGACCCCGATGCCATCGCTGTCCGGTGACTGGACGAAGGTCGTGATGGCGCTCTTCACTGCGGTCCAGTTGGCGCCGTCCATCGAGCCTGAACGGTCCATCATGATGTACATGTCGAGGGGCAGCTGCTTGCCACCGTAGGTGTCTGAGGCGCACGCGTCCTCACCTCCTCCTGAGCCACCGCTCGCGCTGCTTCCACCATTGGCGTCGACGAAGGACCCACCAAAGCCGTCTCCGCCGTTGCTCGAACCACCGTTGATGAAGCCGCCGCTCCCTCCGTTGTTCCCGGAGCCGCCATTGCTCACCTCTTTCGGCGAACCGCCCGACGGACTGCAGGCGCCGAACTGAGCCAGCGCGAGCGCAGCAGCACCCAAACCGGCAGCCCAGCGCAGCGACGCAAGGGCACGACGCCGCACCGGCGACTCGGAGGTGTCGGACTGAGACTGTTTCCGCGAGGTGATAAGCTTGGCCATAGCGGTGAGTAGTTTAGCGGATCGCGTCGAGCCAAGCCGCTGCAACGCGAAGATGTGAGTGGGTATTTCGTTGAGGCTTGGAGTTTTGCAGCGGGCCACGATGTGGGTGCGCCGCCTACCGAACCGCGGGCTCGAGCAACGCCAGCACCTGCTTCAACAGCGGACGCGCTTCGGATACCTGAACATCCAAACTGCCTCGCACCAGGCCGTCCAGATCTCGAACGCGCAGTGCTCCGCGCGGCAAAGCCAGACCAGCGAGTTTCAACATGGGTTCGTCTTCCAGACCGCGCAGACGCGTGGCAATTGCCGCACAGCGCAATCCGTCGTCACAACGCACCGCCAGCTCCACGCGCAAGCTCGGGCTGAAGTCGGCGCGCAGCGCGGCCGCCCTCACCCCCGGAAACCACGGCATCTCCCAGACGGCGCTCAGGAGGAGCGTTCCATTCACCCCCACCAGCTCACGGAGCAGCCGATGCTGCTCCGACTTGCGTACGTTGGGCGCCGTGCGATTGGCAGCGGCGACCAGCTGCGGCAAGTAGCTGCGGGGGGCACCGAGCAGCAGTCCGTCCTCGCGCAGGGCGACGACGCCGGCTTGCTGCTGCCCCGTGCCGAACAGGGTGAACCCCGACTCCCGACTGGTGACCAGGGCCTGGCCGCGAGCTTCGAGCGCCTGGGTGACGCAGCGCTGGATCTCCGCTTGCTTGAAGTGACCGCTGAACGCTGCACCGAGCACGCCAAGATCCTCCGCGTGCTCCAGGCGAGGCATCGCGCCCGCGAGCCGCTCGGCCCGGTCCATCACGCCCTGACAGCCACTCGCCATCGGCAGCGCTCCGGCCCGATGGAGCAGCAGGCGCCCGAGCTCCGTGGCGCGCATGCGAGCGAGATCCACGGTGAGCACGACGCTCGACTCCTCGGGCAGCGCGGTGATCGGATCCGGTGGATGGACCTCTGGTGGCTCCTTATGCGAGGCGACGACGGCACAAAACAGCGCGAGGTACGCCAACGCTGCCAGGCGATTGAACCCGTGAGGCGTCATGCGCGGTGTCGAGCGCGCCGGCGCACGAGCGCCATCAAGAGCCCAATCAGCAGCCAGGCATTACGTGGAGCCTGCTCGCCGGTACGGCAGCCGCACCCCGCAGAAGCAGACGGGAACCGACACTGCCCCCCCGAGCACTCAGCGCCGTCAGAGCAGTCGGAGTCATTCGCGCAACGCAAGGAACAGGCTGCGTTGCGGCATGTCCCAGCCCCGCACCCGACTTGAACCCGCGCCGGGCACTCGTCCCCCGACGCTGCGCAGGTCGACGCCTGGAGCAGCACATCGGAACCCGCGCACGAAGCAGCGGCGCATTGCTTCCCTGCGGATGTACCAAGGCACTCCCCCTGGCCATCGCACGTCGCTCCGCACGCACCGGAGCCGCACTCATCGTCAGGGTCCTGCCCGTTCGGCACGTAGCTGCACACCCCCTCGGAGCCGGCCACGGCGCAGGAACGACACTCGCCATCGCAGCGAGAGTTGCAACAGAATCCATCGGCACAGAACCCAGAGTCGCACTGGTCGTCCTTGCTGCACTGGGTCGCAGTCGTCGCGCGGCACGCGCCGCCAAAGCAGGCAGCACCCGGAGCGCAGTGATAGTTCTCCGTGCACGTCGTGCGACAGCTGCGCCCATCGAGTTCACAGCCGAACGCGTCGGGGCATGGCGCAGAGGCGCTGGCGGGGCACTCGCTGCCATCGCCCACGCACTCGGCGGGCTGGAACAGCAACCCATTCTCACACCGCGCCTGACGACACTCGGTCCCGGCGCTGGTCAGGTAGCAGCCACCTGCGCCGTCGCAGAAGCCGCCGCAAATCGCGGCATCCGTGGGGCACTCCTGTTGTGGATCTTGGCCGCTCGGGACGAACGTACAGGTGCCGCGACTGCCGGATACGCTGCAGCTCTTGCACGTGCCTTGGCAGTCGGAGTCACAGCACACACCATCCACACAGCGTCCAGAGCCGCACTCGCTCGCTTCGCTGCAGTCGGTGCCCAGCGCCTTGATGCAGCTCCCGGCGTGATCCAGATCGAAGTTGCACGTGGCCCCGGCGGGGCAACTGTCCTCCCCGCAACACGCTCCATCGACGCAGCTGCGTCCCGCGCACTCGGAGTCGTCGCTGCAGCTTCGGGTACAGACGGTGCCCACGCAGCGAAAGCCGGTCTGGCACTGGGCGTCGCTGCTGCAGAGCGGAGTACGGCAGGCGTCGCCGCTGCCGCTGCATCCGTAGCCGAGGCACACCTGCTTCGGGTCACTGCCAGCGACGGCGACACTACAGGTGCCCTCGCTGCCGCTCACATCGCATGCCTGGCAGGCCCCGGAGCACGCGACGTCGCAGCAGTAGCCGTCACTGCAGATCCCGCCCAGGCACTCGCCAGGCGCCGAACAAGCCTTGGTGCAGCGGCCCGCGATGCAATCGTGGCCCGCGGCGCAGTCCGCGGCGGCGCTACAGCTGGTCCGGCACGCCAGGGTCGCGCCGTCGCAGCCAAAGCCGAGGCAGCTGTCGGGCGGAGTTTGAGCGGCCACGTGACTGCAGGTGCCGTCGGTCTCGCAGACGTCATCGCTGCACGGGTTGTTGTCGTCGCAGCCCACGCTGGCGCAGGAGGCCGCGAAGCTCAGGCTGCGATGATTCGACGAATCCGCGATGAAGAGCGTGCCATCGCTGCTCACCCCCAAACCCACGGGAGAGCGCAAAGACCGCGCGCTCAACCCGCCTTTGTTGGCCGCACCCGTATCCAACGCGCCCAGTTGCCCGAACGCCTGAGACGCCGACGCTCCGGATGTTGCCTTAGGGAAACGCAAGACGCGGTGATTTTGCGAGTCGGAGACCAGGAGGTCCCCGGGCAAGCTCAGCACCGCCTGGGGATAGCTGAAGCGATTCGCGCTCACCCCGGAGCTGTTCGAGTTGAAGTTGGCCTGACCCCACACCGCGTTGGCAAACGTCGTCCCCTCGACGGGGAAGCGCAGCACACGGCGGTTGATCGTATCCGCGACGAAGAGCGCGCTCCCATCCAGCGCGACGTCGGCTGGGCCGTTGAGCGTGTTCGCCGCTACCCCGCCCACGTTCGCCGTGTTTGACGTGAAGTTCGGCTGCCCCCACACCTTGTCCGCCGTGTCGTTTCCCCATGGAAACCTGAGCACACGGTGATTGCCCCGATCTGCGACGAACAGCTCACCGCTCGGGGAGACCGCGAGGCCCGTAGGCTGGTTCAGGCGATCCGCAGCGACCGCGGGTGAGACACTGACGAAATCCGACTGACCGATCACCCGAGTAGCGGTCGTGGACGCCCCATCGAAGAACAGCACTCGGTTGTTCTGAGTGTCGGCCACGAACAGCCCCTCTGGCGCGGAGCCGTCCCCGGCGAAGTACGCCACGCCCTGGGGCAAGCGCAGCGAGTCCGCCGAGATCCCGCCTTCGTTCTCCAGGCCGAGACTGAAATCTCCAGCCTGCCCATACACGCGATCGGCCTTTGTGCTTCCCGCAGGGAAATGCAGGACGCGGGAGTTATTGGTGTCCGCGATGTAGACGCTATCGTCTTCGGCCACGCTGATGGCAGACGGCGCGGCCAGGCTGTCCGCCGAGCGACCTCCCTTGTTGAAGGTGGCTGTGTCGAAGGCTCCGAGCTGCCCAAACACCCCCGTCGCTTCGGCGTCGCTGATCACCGCCTGGTGGGTCTCTCCACTGGGCTCGCCCTCCTGCGCGCTGGAGCAAGCGATCACGACGGCAGTGAGCGGCACCAGCAGCGAAGCCCAGCGCGTCGCTCGGCTCAGGCTCACCCCGACGCCACGCAACGACTCGCCGCCTCTGTCACGCACTGACCTGACCATCGCGCGTAGGGTACGCCGCAGTTTGTCATGCGTCAGCCGAGACCTAGCTGGGTTCGCGTTTAGCCGTCGCTGGCGCGTCGGCCATCGGTGCGCCGTCGCCCTTCGGGTCGCGGCGGAAACACACGTCGATCCAGCGGGCTCCGTCGCAAGACCAAGGAACGCTTG
>JAUILJ010000124.1 GCA_030433055.1 Polyangia bacterium | reverse complement strand
TCGAGTCCCTGGCTGGCTACGCCGACATCTTCCTGCGCAACACCCTCGCGAGCGGGGTCATCCCGCAGATCAGCGCCATCATGGGCCCTTGCGCTGGCGGTGCTGTCTACAGCCCGGCGATCACCGACTTCATCCACATGGTGGAGGAGTCGAGCTACATGTTCATCACGGGGCCCGACGTCATCAAGACCGTGACCCATGAAGAGGTGACCAAGGAAGAGCTAGGCGGCGCTTCGTCTCACGCGAGCAAGAGCGGCGTGTGTCACTTCACGGCGCCGGACGATGCCGCATGCCTCGCCCAGGTGCGCGAGCTGTTGTCGTTCCTGCCTGCGAACAACACCGAGGACCCGCCGCGGCGCCCTGTCTCCGATCCCGTGGATCGCGCGGACACCGGGCTGGACACAATGATTCCGCGCGAAAGCAACAAGCCGTATGACATGAAGAACGTCATCTGCGCGGCGGTCGACGACGGCTACCTGTTCGAGGTGCACGAGCAGTACGCTCGAAACATGGTCTGCGGCTTCGCACGCCTGGGCGGTCGCCCTGTGGGCATCGTCGCCAACCAGCCCCAGGTGCTGGCGGGCGTGCTGGATATCGACGCCAGCATCAAGGCGGCGCGCTTCGTGCGCTTCTGCGATTGCTTCAACCTGCCGATCGTGACCTGGGTCGACGTGCCTGGCTTCTTGCCCGGCGTGACCCAGGAGCACCGCGGGATCATCACCCACGGCGCCAAGCTGCTCTACGCGTTCTGCGAAGCGACTGTGCCGAAGCTCACCGTGATCACGCGCAAGGCCTACGGCGGCGCGTACGACGTCATGAGCAGCAAGCACATCCGTGGTGACGTGAACCTGGCCTTCCCCACCGCGGAGATCGCCGTCATGGGCTCGGACGGCGCCGTCAACATCGTTTACCGCAAGGAAATCGAAAAGGCGGAAGACGCTGAGGCTGCACGCGCCGCATTCGTCCAGGAGTACAAGGACAAGTTCGCGAACCCTTACAAGGCCGCGGAGCTTGGCTTCGTCGACGAGGTCATCTACCCACGTCAGGTGCGCGAGCGCCTCTGCACTGCGCTCGAGATGCTGAGCAGCAAGCGCGAGAAGAACCCGCCGAAGAAGCACGGCAACATCCCGCTCTGACGTGACAGCGTCGCTCCAGGCAGTGCATGGGCATCCATGGGCACGCATCGAGTGAGCGTGCGCTCTGGGTCCTCGGGCCTGTTGCAGCCCGTCGCGCCGCTAGAAGCAGCCCGGAATGTCCTTAGGGTTGCTCGCGCCTTTGCGCGCCTCCACCGCGCGTAGCGTCACGCCGAGACCGATTGAGATGGCATCGCACGGTTGACCCGGGTCGCCGTTGGTTGAATCCGCGCGGATGTCAGACGCGGAACGGATTTGAGAGGCGATGCTGTCGAAGGTCGAGCCGTCACACAGGTTCGGGTCGAGGCGACCGATGGCTTGCCTCATCGCCTCGATGAAGTCGTCGGTCTTCACCAGTCCGGCGAGCATGCCGCCATCGAGGGTCGGCTCGCTGCCTGCGCTGACGTTCGCCACGACGCGAGTGTGGCGGACCTCCAGCACCAGCTCCGTCATCGGGAGCTGCAACCTGAGCTCCCAGAAGCCGGTCCCGGTGACGTCGAGCTTCCCTGCCGTGACGGAGCCAGTGAGCGAGCAGCGAGGGATCCCGCCGACGTAGGAGTCGTCGTAAGCGAACCAGGGAGCGACTACATCGAAGGTTCCATCGTAGCCGTAGCGAGCGCCGGTCAGGCTACCGAGCAGCGCCGGCACGTCCTGTGAGACTGGCCCGGTGACGACCACCAGCGACCTTCCGCTGTCGATGTAGGCTTGCTGGTTGTTGCTCAGGCCAGAGTCGAGCCCCAGCAAGATCGGAAGGATGTTCGCGCCGAAGCTGTTGTCGATCCCTCCATCGCCGTCAGTCTTGACGCTCCCGGGGTTTGCCTGGCCCTGAGGCTGGCAGTGGTCCGGCGAGTCTTTGGTGGAGCTCAGGCCGTCGAGGTCGACCCCGATACTTTTCCATGCGGTATTGCTCAGGTTGCCCGCGGTGTCCGTGTCGCCCAGGCGCAGTCGACTCACCACCCAACCGTCACCCAGGACCTCGTTGGGTGACGGATTTCCCCAGGCTCCCCCGGTAGTCCCCCCGACGCCTCCGTAGCCAGGAACGCCGGTCCCGCCGTATCCGTAATATCCGGTCCCGCCGTCGCCGCCGTTCGCGCCCTGGCTGCTCGCGCCCTGGCTGCTCGCGCCCTGGCTTGTTCCCGCGTCGCCGCCGAGCCCGCCACGCCCAATCGAACCCGCTCCACCCGAACCCGCTCCACCCGAACTCGCTGCGCCGCCGCTGCCTGTCCCGATTTCCGAGACCTGCCCGCACGCCAATATCCCCAAGGGTATTGCGACGAGCCAACTCCAGCGCTCGGGGAGACGAGGCATAACCATCTGAGCTTACCGCGGGCGGGCCGCTGCCGCGAGGAGTCCCTGAAATGCGAGCACCAGCCTGGCTGCGGTCGCTAACTTACGGACCGCTGCTTTACGGACCGCTGCGTTACGGACCGCTGCGTTACGGACCGCTGCGTTACGGACCGCTGCGTTACGGACCGCTGCTTTACGGACAGAGATCAGGGGCAGCCGGGGGTGGGGTCGGGTTCGATGGCAAAGCCGCGAATCAGCGCTCCCTGCAGGTTCACTCCGATCCCGAATGAGATCGCGTTGCACTCGACGCCCGAATCACCGTTCGTGCCATCGTCGCGAATGTCAGAGGCGCTCCGTACCTGTTGGGCGATCGAGTCGAACGTCGACCCGCTGCAGAGGGACGGGTCGAACGCCCCGGCCACCTGACGCAGGGCCTCGACCAGTTCTTCCGTGCGGATCAAGCCAGAGAGCATCATGTCCTCGGGGGAGCCAGTAGCGGATTCGACTCCGGAGAGCAGCGTCTGGTGGATGGGGATGACGAGGTCGAGGCCGACTACTGGCAAACGCAGCTCCCAAGCTCCAAAGCCGTTGACGATGATGGATCCATTGATCGTCTCGCCGTACAGCGTGCAGTTCGGGGTGCCACCAGGGTAGTCGGCGTCGAACACCCACCACTCGCTGCCTGGCATCCCGGTGAACGTGTCGCCCCGCCCGATGCTACCGGGATTGACGATACTGAAGCCGGGGCCACCGCTGGCGATCACGATCGACTCCCCGCTGGCGGCTCGAGCGTTGAGCTCCTGAGGTGCGTCGGGCGCCGTGCCCATCAAGAACGGCAGGATGGTGTAGCCAAAGCTGTTGTCGATGCCGTTGGGGCCGTCGCGCTTGAAGCTCGGGTTGGCGCCCGCCTGGAGCCTGCAGTGATTCGGCGACGACTGAGTGGACTCGAGCCCATCCAGATCCACGCCGTACCCTTGCCAGGCGGATGAGCTCGGCACTCCGTTGCGGTCCGTGTCTCCCAAGAAGAACTTCGACACCACGTAGCCTTCGTCGATGAAGCCGCCCCCGCTTCCACCGGTGCTCGGCTCGCCCCCGAAGCCGCCGGTGCTCGGCTCGCCCCCGAAGCCGCCGGTACTCGGCTCGCCCCCGAAGCCGCCGATACTGGGGTCGCCACCGAAGCCGCTCGAGCCAGCGTTGCCCGCAACGGCCGAGCCACCGTTTGGCGTGCCCCCGCTACCACCCAGAGCCCCGATGGAGCCGCCGCTGCCCGCAACACCCCCTGCGCCAGCTCCAATCTCGGATACCTTGCCACAGGCGAGGAGCAGCAGCGGCAAGAGCAGAGCCGGGTTCCGGAACGTCGAGCGGCGGGTCATGGCGTGCACTGTAACCCCGTCAGCCAGCGCTGCCGGCCCCAACCATCAAACGCGAGTCGCGTCGGGCGTGGCCGACGGCGCTATTTTACCGGGGGGAAATATCGGTCGAGACGTTTCCGGGCGACAGGCGCTTCGGAGTCAGGGCTGCTGGGGGCCCAGCGTCGCGGGCACCAGCGGTGGGTCGTCTCCGGTCGTGGCCTGCGCAGTTCCAGGATCCATGACCATCACCACGACACCATCGAGGATCGCGAGATCGCCCTCTCGCTTGATGAACATGCCGCCTTCCAAGGAGTAGTAGCCTTTGGCGGAGAACGCCTGGCGGCTCCCGCGCCCGAGCAGCCAGCCCTCGGTCAGCTCTCGAGCGGTGGCGAAGACCCGCGCTGGCTGGTCTCCAGCGTAGGGTGCTGGGTCATGTAGCACCAGGGAGTTAGGTGCCGCGCGGAAATGTTCGTCGACGCCGGCGCCGATCACGGTGAGCCAGTGGCCGCCAGTGCGCTGCAGCACCTTCGAGCGCGGAACGGGCTTGTACCAACCGACGTGGAGGAAGGCCACGCCGCCCTGTTCCAGGGCTTCGGCGATCCACGGTAGCTGCGGCTTGCGCACGCCCGTGCCGAACGCCTTCTGGTGACCGCGCCAGCCTTGATACTCCAAGCGTGTGTAGCGATAGCCGTGCCGCTTCACGTAGCGGTGCAGGCCTCGCAGTACGCCAACGGGCCCCGTGCCACTCCAGCGGCTGGTACCCATGAACGGCGCCGCGCTGATCTCTCGCACCAGCTCCAGCTGCCGACTGTGCAGCTGCTCCGCCGAATCATTCCCTGCGGAATCATCGGTGTCGTGAGGAGCCTCGGCTGGCGCTGGCAGCAGCTTCGGGTAGCCGTGCTGGCTCAGCCACACCAGGCCGTTGGATACCGCGACCGGGCCGCAGTGAGAGTTACCGCCGCCCGCCACACCGAGCGCCGGATCGGTCTGGGTGAGATCAGGCAGCACCGGCCAAGTCGGTTCCTGGCGTTGGGGCTCGGGTTGGGGGGGAGGTGGCGATGACTCTCCCTGTGAGGCGCTCGCCGCGGCCCGGTCAGGACTGGGCGCTACGTCCGGTGTGGTGGCGGAGCTCGCCGGTAGACCCAGCGCCGCGGGAATGCCCCACATCGACAGTCCTCCGCCGACGCACAGCACTGAACCGATGCTCAAAGGCCAAAACCACTTCAAGACCGCACTCCCGACGACGCGCAGGCTGCTGCCGTCGAGGCAGGTTCTTAGCACAACGCCCGGACGCGCCACCAATCCCTGGCGTGAGCGCCGGTCACCACCGTGGTCTCGGTTCGAACCGCTAGATCAGGACTCGCACGACGCAGATGACCACGAGCAGCGCGAGAGAACCGAAAATCAGCTGACCGCCGCGGCGGTATGCCTGCCCGTCGAACGCAAACAGGGCGCGCGCCCAGAGCTCCAGCTCCACGGCGGCGTCGTACACGCGCTCGCTGTGGTCCTTGATGGGTCGCAGCCGAGCCTCATCCACTGTCAGGTTGCCCGGGCTCCTGAGAACCTGGCGCCCCACCTCGGTGAGCGCCTCGACCACTTCGGCCTGTGCTTCGTTGATGCCACGCGCCCTCAGGCTGTTCTGTTTGCGGAACGCTTCCTCGAGCTGTTTGCGTTCCTTGGAGAGCTGACCCCGCTCGCGCTCTACCGTTTCCATACGGTGAAGTGCCTCGCGCAGCGGGCGCTCATGCAGCTCGAGCTCGTGCCTCAGCTCCTGGACTTGCGGGGTCTGTTCGGCGATCTGATGTTCAAGTTCTGCTGCGCGCTGGCGCGCGGCTTCTGGATCAGCCCCTCCTGCCGCGTCCGCCTCACGGCTCATCACGTCGTTCGCCGAGCGCAGTTCGATGTGCAGACGCTTGAAGCCGACCTCGACGCGCTTGTACTGCTCTCGTACCTTGGAGGCTTCGCGATCGAGCGCGCCGATGTGCTGGCGTAGACCTTCCTGCTCGACCTGCAAGTCGATGTCCGCCTGATCGAGCGCTGCGCACTTCTGCTCGAACTCTTGCTCCACCGCGGCGAACGCCTCCGTGCGTTCGCCGACTCGTTGTTCGACGTCATACAGTGGCTGCAATACCCTCGAGGCGCTTGGGTCGCGCTCGATCTCGGAACGTAGCCCATCGGCGAACTGGGCGAGGGCGCGGTCGCGCTGGGTCTCGAGTGACACCAGGCGATGCTCTGCGAGCCGAATCTTGCTCTTCAGTTCGCGCCGGCGCAGAAACACCCGCCACGCGTAGATCGGGGCGGTCAACCAGCCACGAGGTGCATCACCAAAGTCCGCCGCCACCTCCACGTCGACCTGATCGATCGGCAGTTCGTTGGGTGCAGGTGTGTCTCCGCGAGGATACTCCCGAGGGAGCGCGGTCAGGGAGTGCTGGCGGGGCCGGCCGTGGACTCCGGATTGACTTGGCCGTGACGGATACTCCCCGGAACGGTCAGCCTCGGGTTCGAGATCTGGGCTGAGCAGGGCGAGGGGCTGAGGGCCCGCTTGCACGGGTGGCAGTGCCTCATCGAAATCGCCAAAGTCCAGATTGCCGCTTCCGTAGTTAGCGAATGGATCCCCCGTCGTTGGGACCGAGTCTCCCGCCAGCTCGAGGTTGCTCGCTCCCGCCGCGTCCAGGGTGAGCTCGTTGCCGTAGCCCATCCCCCCGATCATCCCTCCCGGGGAGTCCGAGACCTCGAGCTGGGCACCAGCGCCACCACCGAAGTACTCCGCATCGAAGGTACCCCCACCGAACAGGTCTTGAGGATCTCCACTCGTAGATCCGTGCGGATTTGGGCGGGCCTGGCGGGGGCCAGACGCGGGGGCCGGCGACGGAGGCACCAAGTCGAGACCCGGACCACCGGATCTCGAGCTCGGGTTCTCTGGTCGGTTACCGGCCATAATCCCATGAGCATAGCTTGGGCCTGGCGGGTTTGCCGACTATTCCATGCGGCTTATTCCACACTGAGGGTGCAAACTGGCACGCACATCCGGGGCGGCTGTGGCGAAGGGTGCGCGCTGGTGATCCTTCAGCGCCTGCCAGGTATCCCCCGGGCAGAAGCGACGCATCTCGCGCCATCGCTCGCGGTTTCGCGCGGCTCCGTAGGTCAGTACGGAGATCACCCAGAGCATCCGTGGGGAACCATCGCGCACGGCCTTCACGTCGCCGAGTCCTCACGTCGCGCAGAGAAGCGACTGACGCGGGATGAATCGCACGGTTCTCAAGTGTCCCGGAGGTCCGGGACTGTCGTGCGAGAGTGGAAGTGCCTGACTACGTCGTGGGCCCTTCGCCGGACGCGTGCTGGCTGAGTTCGTTGTGGAAGGCACGGAACGCCGACTCGTCCGGCCAGCTCGGTGCATCGCGCAGCAGCGCCTGGGCCGAGCGCTGGTCCCCACGCTCGATGCGCACGATCGCTGCGGCATAGCGCAGGGCCCAGTGGAGTACGGGCGTATTGTTTGCGGCGCGCTCCAGCTGTTCAGCGTCTCCGGATTGGCTCTGGCGGGCGAACGCGCGCGCCAGTGCGTTGAGCGCACCTCGCAGCTCGGTGACGCGCTTGCGCAGAGACGAGCTGGCTGTGGGTAGGGGGAGCGCGGCCAATTCTCGGGCCTTGTGCAGCGCCGCCTCGCGTTCACCTTCGAATGCGTCGAGCATCGTCTCGAGCAACAAGCGGTGCTCGAAGGCAGCCTCCCACGCAGGACCGCGGGAGGCGCGACGGAGCATGGACCGCGCGCGGTCTAGATAGCCGCTCGCCGCCAGGGCAGTGGCGGCCATGAGTGGGACCAGCGTCGCCGCATGAGGCATGCCCTCCAAGGTTGGCCCCCACAGCTCGAGCACCGCGTCAGGATCGCCGCCGGTCAGTGTCTTGAGCACGCGCCGGCGCCGCAAGAGATGCAGCGTCGCCATGCAAATTCCCACCACGGCGATCACTCCTGCGATCACCGGCGAGCGCAGTGAGAGGTGCGCGCCCAGAGCCACACACGCAGCGGAGACGATGAACCAGGTGCGGCTGCGCCAACTGGGCTGAAGACCGGGTCCAATCACGGGTGCTCTGCTGCTCCAAAGGGGGGTGAACCTCAAGACTTGGCTTCAGCACACCCTGTGTCAAACGCCGGGCCGATTTGCCTCAGGCGCTGCGCGGTTCGGCGATTTCGAAACCGGAATGCTGCTT
Organism: Polyangia bacterium; assembly: GCA_030433055.1. GTDB lineage: Bacteria > Myxococcota_A > Polyangia > Polyangiales > Polyangiaceae > JAHBVY01. The sequence goes on along the minus strand of JAUILJ010000124.1, from coordinate 5,035 downwards.
TGGGAGCGCGAGCGACTGGACAAGCCCAGCGCCGCGTTGTACCTGACTCGCGGCCCGCCAACAGCGCGCCTCGAACCCCGCCAGGCCCGGAAGGGAGCAACGGTAGAGGAAAGCGGGTGTGGTGGGCCACTTCAGCTTTGTCGCCACACGGCCGCCCTTCGAGCGTGTGTACGGGCAGGCAGGGAGCCAAGGCGTGGGCAGGCCGGGTGAAGCCGCCGCGCCGAATCCGCCGCGCTGGGTCAGTTCAACACGCGGACGCTGTCCGCGGGCGGGGTCGCGATCAAGCCGCAGACTTTGCTCACTCGAGCGCTCGCGTCGAGCGTCTCGAGCACATCCTGGCGGTCGTTTCCGTCGGGTATGAGCGCCGCCGCCAGGTAGTCCGCCAGCTCTCCTGGCTCGACCCCCTCGGGCGAATCGAGGCCGAGGGACGCCAACTCGATGCCAGCAGCATTGGCGGCGGCACGTGCCTGCTGGAGGCAGGAGACCAGCGCGGCAAGGTCCGTTGCCGGGTACTTCGAGGGGAGTGTCTCGAGTGGCTCCGCCCTCGCGCAGCGGTACGGCCCCTCGAAGGGCAGCTCCTCGACGCGGGCGCGGCACACGCCTCGGAGCAGGATATTGAATCGCCCGCCCGGCAGCCGCTGAGAGCGAATGATCTCTCCGACCCCAGCGACCGTCGCCAACGTCGGGTGGCCATGCCCATCCACCGGCTCTGGGCTGACGATCTGCACGACGCCCATCAGCTGGGATGTCGCGAGGCAGTCCTCGGTGAGCTTCCGGTAGCGGGGCTCGAAGACGTGCAACGGGAGCAGCACCCCCGGAAAGAGCACGACCTCGGGCAACGGGAACAGGCCCAGCCGAGTGAGCGCATCGCCCAGGCGGCTCTGGATTGCGGTCGCCACGCTCACGGGTGCCTCATGGCAGCGCTGAGCAGCGCCAAACCTTCGGGCGTCCTGAGCTCCCCCGCGCGAGCCCAGGAGTCGACCTGGGCGTTGTGCTCGCGGCTCCCTCGAGCCGACAGGCAGGTGTGGCGCATACTCAGGCGGCAACACGCCCCCCGTGCTCCAGCCTCGCCCATCAACGCCTCGACCACTCGCTCGCCGATGGTCTCCTGTAGGGTGAGGCGCTCCGCGAAGGCGTGAACCAGGCGGGCCAGTGTGCCGATGCCGAGCACATGCCTGCCGGGTAAGTATGCGACCTGGGCCTCGCCGAGCGCGGGCATCAGGTGATGTGGGCACATCGTTGCCACGCGGATATGACTGACGACGACGAGATCCTCATCCCCTCGCGCCGGGCTCAGGGCCTCGCTCACGAGTCGCTTCGTGTCCACGCCGTAGCCCCGGAGCAGCTCATCCGCGAAGGCGCTCGTGACGCGTTCTGCTGTACCTTGAAGCTCAGGATCGCTGTCTGGATCGTGCCCCAGCGCTTGCAGGAAGTCTGTGATGGCTAGCTGGGCACGGGCGCGATCGATGGTCATGACTCAGTTCAGGAGCAGAGCTCGCTCACGGCGACCCAATGTCCGCCGTCCTGCGTAGCCCGCGTTCAGCTCGTGATAGTACCCGAGGGAATCCTCCCCGTAGCGCCAACACAGCCAAACCAGGCGCCCTTCGATGTTGCCGTAGAAATCCAACAGCCCGATGCGCGGGTCTTTCACGAAGGCACCCATGGCCTCGATCTCGTTCCACCCTTGCTCATAGCGACTCATCCGCTGCCGGAGGTCTTGCTTCATGGACGCGACTCCGCCGGGATCATCCGCGTCGGCTTGCAGAGACTTGGGTTCGTAGCCGAGCTGCTCCGAGAGCTCTGCTACCAGCCGCTCGATCTCGCTTCGCGCAACGAGCAGGTCCCCCACCTTGGAACTCAGCGTCGGGATCAGGTTGTCGACTTCCTGCACCGTGAAGACGCGTTGTTGCGCTCTTACTGTTTGTCCTGTCGTGCCCATCGCCACCACCTAGAGCTTCACGCGGATCCTTACCCCTAGACCCGCCGCCTCCGATCGTCCCCCGAGCGGAACCATGAGCCTTGCGCGGCTTCTTCTTCGAGTCGAGACGCTTCGGTGCATTGTTACCTGTTCTGGTGGCGGGCTCTCGCACACTGGAGCCCGCCGTATTCTGGTTGTTTACATTGGCCTTGCGTCGCACACCGTGTGTCGAACCGCCGGTTCCGAAGGTTCGTACGAGGCTGCCAAAGGCGCCTGCGTTTCAGGAAGCTTCACGAGGCGGCTGCGTTTCAGGAAGCTTCACGAGGCGGCTGAGTTACACGAGGCGCAGCTTCGAGCCTGTTTTGAGGCGTTCTCGGCGGGCGCTGTTTCAACGCCGGGTTTTCGAAAGCGGCTGCGCATGCGAGCTGCGATTGCGCGGCAACGGATACATGGGTTCGTGGGGACTTCGCGCAATCAGTTTGAACTTAAACTATTCAAATCAGCATACGTTGCCTCGCGGCGAACGGTCGCGCGGTCGATCTCGAACGAATGCTGCTGCTTGCTTCGAGGCATTTTGCGCCACTCTGAGCCTGGCCTGACGTCCAGTTTTCGGGTGGAACCGCGACCGGTCGACGGTCCGCCTTTTTGCTGACCGTTTTTCAATACAGAAACCCGCCGCTGGCTCCGCGGCGCTGGACGCTTGCAGGGGCACGCTCCGCGTTACGCCAAGCGCCCGAAGCGCGGCCACCGAGAGGCTCGCTCCGCGCGGAGACGCTCGGCGGCTCGCGGGAGCCGTCGGACGAGGCCAAGAAGCTGGCGTCCACGAGCGCCGCTCGCTGCGCCTGGAACACTCAGCGTCGATCGACGGACCAGACGACGCTGACGGCCTTGGGGAGCGACGACTGATCGGTCATCACGCTGCAGTTGCGACAACCGTCGGGGTAGAGATTGTTGCCAGTGCAGCTCTGACATTCCTGGAGCACGGCGCGGGATGCCTGGAGATCGTCACGCAGCCGCGTGAGGATGTCGATGCGCTCGGTCATGCGCTGGATCTGGCCTCCGAGGCGCTCGAGCGCGTCGCGGGACGCTGCGGAGCCGTTCGTCGCCCGTTGCTTGACCTCGAGCAGCTCTCGAATTTCTTCCAGACTCAAGCCAGCGGCTCTCAGCTCACTCACCAACTCGAGCTTGCGCAGCTCGTTTGGAGCGAACAGGCGGTGACCCCCGTCGGTGCGCTGGATTGGATGCAGGATGTTTGCTTCTTCGTAGAAGCGAACGGTACGCAACGTGTTGTTGGAGAGCCGAGCCATGTCGCCGGTGGTCAGCAAGCCATCCCGGCGGGTGCCACTGGCCGTGTCCGCTCCCCGCGCATTGTCGTTGTCGTCGCCCACGTCCTTCCTCCGCTCTTCAAGCCTATGGAGTGGCTGGGGCACGGTCAAGCAACGCCCGGACGTTGCTCCTCACCCCCAAACCCGGAGAGGCGCGCACATCGTTCGCCGCTTACTCCCTGGCAGGGCGCTTCGGTAGGGCTGGCACCGGCGATTACGAGCTCCCGGATGACCCGCCCTGAGCGCCCCAAGCACCACGCTTGCTGAGGGGGATCAGAAGGCGGGCCAGACGATGATCGCGACTTTGGTCAGGAAGAAGTCCGCGATCAGAATGGAGATTGAGATGACCACGACGGTGCGGGTGGTGCTGTCGCCGACCCCTGCGGTTCCGCCCCGGGTGGTCATTCCGAAGTGGCAGCCAACGAGCGCAATGATGGCGCCAAAGAAGGGCGTCTTGAACATTCCGCTCAGGAAATCCTTCATCCCAACGGTGCCCAGCGCGCTGCGCAGGAAGAAGCCCGCCGGAATATTGAACTCGACGTCAGTTATCAACATGGCGCCGCTGAAGCCCAGGACCAAGGCCAAGGCCGCGAGGATCGGCATCACGATGATCGCGGCGGCCAGGCGTGGCCAGACCAGCTTCTTCAGGGGATCCGCGCCGAGTGCGCGCACCGCGTCGAGCTGCTCCGTCACCGCCATCGAGCCGAGCTCGGCTGCCATACCTGCGCCAATACGGCCACCCACGATCACCGCGGTGAGTGTTGGCGCGAGCTCTCGGGAGAAGCTCAAGCCCACGACACGGCCCGTGTACTCCATGCCGCCGAACTTCTGCAGCCCGAACGCGAACTGGACGCTCATGACCATGCCGATGAAGACACTGGTCACGACCACAATCCCCAGGGAAGCGACCCCGAGGCTCTCCAGCTGGCGAATGAACTCGCGGAACTCCAGCGGGCGACGGAACGCCGCGCGCACCGTGCCCGCGGTCATCTGGGAGAGCTGCCCGAGGTGACTGACGAAGCCAAGCGCCCGCTCATGCAGCTGGTCCACCGGCTTCGGCTCCGGCGGCGGCAAGAACGACCGTCGGCTCTGCGGCTCTTCCTCTGCGGCGGGCATCATGGCCTTCGCGTGTGGAAACCAGCGACGAAGCGATCGAAGTCGCTCCGTGACTGGGCGCTAGCGCCTTCGGGACTGATGTGTACGAAGTCGTACACACACGTGTTCTTCTTCAGCACGTAGACGATGAAGTGCTTCGGCACCCCGTCGAGCTTCGCATTGATTTCCGTGCGCAAAACCGCGCGCCCGTCCAGCATGCTCTCCTCTTGGCTCACCACCTCGCGCTCGGTGAAGCTCAAGAACAGGTGATGGGTGAGCGCGGTGAGAGGGACGTCGTCGCCATCCTCACCACAGCGGCCGTTCACCGCAATCGTCGCCTGCGCGCTGTCGTCTCTGAACGTGATCAGACCGTGGCTCGCGTCGATCGCCTCCCAGCTGGGTGGGATGTGCTGCACCTCGAAGCTGAGCTCGTCGCTCTCGTACACTCGGCCGTTGAAGTTGGCGCCGCCGCAGCCCACGGCAACCAGACCAAAACACAGCAGCCATGCGTACTTGGCCCAGCCAAGCCGGCCGCTTCCATCCATGGCTGCCCAGCGCATCGTCCGGGGTTTATCATCACCCGGCCCCGATGCCGTTTGCTTCCGGCGTGTTGGGCGTGGGTTTTTTTTGAGTGGGCGGCCTCATCACCAGCGCTGAGGCTGTAAGGCACCGCGTTTCATTGACGAGGCGAGAGCTA
>JAUILJ010000123.1 GCA_030433055.1 Polyangia bacterium | reverse complement strand
GCCGCTTGCGTCGCCTGGATGAAGCTGGTGCCGCGCGGAAGCCGCGACTGCGCTGGACCAAGCAGGAAGGCTGAGCGATGGCGGTGGTCGACTACTCAATGCTCGTTCACGTTGCGCTGAAGTTCGGCCACCACCTGCTCGGCGGAAGCGTACTGTTCCACCAGTTGCCTGAGCCCCTTGGTCTGGCTCTGCAGGGCTTCCTCAGCGCGCTCTAGCTCGCGCTTCTTGCGTGCCACGTCGGATTTCTTGCGCTCCGCTGCTTCGAGCGCCGCCTGGTACTCGGCCTCGGTCGCGACGAGCTCGTCTTGTGTTTCCTTGCGGCGTACCTCTGCGCTGTGGACCTGACTCTTCGCAGCGCCCACGCGTTCGCTCACCGTACCTAGCAGCGCCTGAGCCTCCGCGAGCTTCTGCTTCAGTTGCGCGAGCTCCGCCGCGCGGCGCTCCTCCTCGCTGATCGCCGGCGTCGTCTTGGCACTCCTTGGCGCCTTCTTTCGGGGGGGAGGTGCGTCGGTCGTCGCGGTACCCGACAGCGCGAAGCCGGCAACTCCGAAGGCGTCGAAGCCGGCGGCACCGAGCGGCTGCGTCATTCGGCCCGGCCGATCAGGCGCCGTGGGATCCACAGCTTGCACCGCCAGGCTCTCGAGGCTCGTGAACAGCTCCCGCTCCGCGGCGGCGCCGAGCTTCTCTCCGTGGTCCTCGCAGGCCTCTCGTGCCAGCTCCACGCAGCGCTTGATCGCCCGCTTGCGCTGCTCGCTCGCCGCCAGCAGCGCTGCTCCGTCGCCGCCGCCCTGGGCTTCGCCCACGCTCCTCCCGGCTGAACGCAGCGCCTCCAGCGCCGCGCTCTGGGTGAGCGCGATCCAGTTGACCAACCACGCCGTGAGCTTCGGCCTCGCGAGCGCCTTCACGGATTTGGCCTCCGTCGCTTGTCCGGCCGCCTTGAGTCTCTTCTCCAGCTGATTGCGTGCCGACACGAACTGCCCTGGCGGAAGCAGGTAGATCTGATCGAGCTCGCTCTCCACGTCCAGCGCCACGAGCGCATGGTGCGCCCAGTCACCCACTCAGAACAAGGGGCTGCGACTCGACCGGGAGAGCGTAGTTTTCGCCGGCTCCGCTCGGACCTCGCGCTTGGCGTCGCGGCCCAGCGTGAGCCGCGCTATGAAGGCGCCATGGCGCGCTTCCTCCGGGTTCAGCATCAAGGTTCACCTCGCTTCGTCGAGCTGCTCGACGGCGCGCTCCACCTCATGGATGGAGCTCCCTGGGCCGGTGGGAAGGTGCTCGAAGAGACGGTCCACGCGTCGAGCCAGGCGCTCGCACCGGTCGTACCGTCCAAGATCATCTGCGTGGCCAAGAACTACCGCGAGCACGCCAAGGAGATGCAAGGCGAGGTGCCTGCGGAGCCGCTGTTGTTCTTCAAGCCACCGTCCTCACTGCTGGATCCGGGAGGAAATGTTCGTCTTCCGCCAAGCGTCGAGCGCACCGATTTCGAGGCGGAGCTCGGAGTCGTTATCGGCTCACGCGCCAGTCAGGTATCGGAAGCGGAAGCCTTGAAGCACGTGTTCGGCTACACGGTAGTGTGTGACGTGACTGCGCGCGATTACCAGAAGAAGGACCGCCTCTGGACTCGCGCCAAGGGCTTCGATACGTTCTGCCCCGCTGGGCCGGAGCTGGTTACGGACCTGGAGCCCGATGCCTTGCGGATACATCTGGCGCAGAATGGCGAGACGCGGCAGGACGGCAACACTCGGGACATGGTGTTCTCCATCGCCCAGGTGATCGCCTTCGCTTCGAGCTTCATGACGCTGGAGCCCGGTGACCTGATAGCGACAGGAACGCCTCACGGTGTGGGTCCGCTGGCGAGCGGCGACGCCATCCGTATCGAGATTGATGGCCTGGAAGTGCTCGAGTTCGGCGTCGCGTAGCCAGGGCTCGCGCTCCCCACGTCTCTCGAGGTCGAGTGACAGGGGAGGCTAGCTTTGCGGAGAGGGAGGGATTCGAACCCTCGGTACGGTTGCCCGTACACATGATTTCCAATCATGCACCTTCGGCCACTCGGTCACCTCTCCAGGCTCTCATTCGCGCGACCGAGCTCCTGGGAACTCGGCGCTGCAGCGTCGGCCAGAGCCGATTAGTACAGTTGCCGCGAATGAGCCAGCGAATGCTGAGCCGGCGGAGAGAGTGGGATTCGAACCCACGGTACCGTCACCGGTACACCTGATTTCGAATCAGGCACCTTCGACCACTCGGTCATCTCTCCGCGGCGGAATGTGGCAAACGGATCTGGGGCTGTCAACGCGATGCGTACGCTGGCGAGCTGCTTCCGCGAGCGGGCGCGAGGCCTTGGGACTGGAGTTCGTGCGCGCAACCGCGGTAATGAAGTCCATTGGCCCGAGGTCGGGGTTGGCCGCTCGCGGATGCGCCGGGGGCGCGCGTGATTCCGACCCGCCTTGGTCCGAGTTTTCCCGTCATGCGGGCGCGTGGATCCTACAAGAAGAGCGAGGTCAGCCGGCAGCAGGTGCTGGAGGCGGCAGTGCGCGCTCTGTCCGAGCGCGGCTACGCCAGAACCTCGGTCAGCGACATCGCATCCGCCGCCGGGATGAGCAAGGGCGCGGTCCACTACCACTTCGAGAGCAAGGACGAGCTGATCGAGCAGGTGCTCCAGCACTGCGCGGACGTGATGCGGGAGCGGGTCAGAGACGCTTGGGACGCGCCCGGAGAGCCGCACGAACGCATCCTTCGCGCGCTCAGCGAGATGCGCGCCACGCGCAAGGACGCGGGGCCTGAGCTTCGCGTGCTCGCGGACTTGATGGCTCAGGGGCTCCACGAGCCCAAGCTGCAGCTGACGCTGCGCACCATGTTCGAAGCCAACCGTCAGCAAGTCGCCGAAGGCATCGTGGAATCGCTGCCCCAGCTCGGGATCCGTACCAAGATCCCGCCGAGGGTCATCCCCCGCCTGCTCCTGGGAGCGCTGGACGGCCTGGCCCTGCACGATTTCTTCGATCCCCCGCCCCCCGAAGACGACGAAGAAGTGATGCGCGCCCTCGAGGTGATCGTGTTCAGCCTGTTCGAGGTCGAGCGCGATCCGTCCCGCAGCTGAGGCGCTGAGTCGTGTCCGAAGTAGCTCGGGGCACCGCCAGCGAGCCGTGTGTCGGGGACGAAACAACGATTCCAGTGTTTGGTGTCGCAGTTTCTAGCGTCGCCTCGATGTTTTTGCGCAGCGCATTAAGTCTGTAATTCTCGATAGTTACTCTTGGATGGCCCGCGGAGTGAACGCGAACCCGAGTTGACACGCCGCGTAGGTTGGTTAGAAACAGACCAACTGGCCAGTATTGGTGCGCAGCGAATGCTGCGTGTCCCGGCGCGCGACGCTGGCCGGAGAAAGGAGCACAACCGTGTTCGACAAACTATTCGCGTTGGTTGGTCCCACCTGGTCCGCCGTCGCACTGCTCGCGCTGGTGTTGGCGTACTTCGCCGTCGCCGCTTCTGAAACGGTACGGATCGCCCATTCGGGAGATCAGACGCCTCCCGCCTGGTGGCTGAGGGCCAAGGCTTGGTTCGAGCGAGTGCGGCATCCGCGCTCCAACAAGAAGCCACCCATGGGCCCTTCGCTACCCTCGAGTCCATACAACTGACGCCGCGGCGCTCGCCCGGTCGAGTCTGCGGGGAGCGCAGTCTGCGGGGAGCGGGTGAAGGCGTGCTCGCCTTGGAGGGCTGCACGGTGGGCGAACTTTTTGAGCAGCGCGTGAAGGCGGCGCTGGGCTCTCCACAGAGCGTTGCCAAGCTCGTCGATGCGCTGGATAGTCGCGCCATGCGAATCCCTCTGAGTGCAGCCGCGGTTGCGGCTTGGATTGCCTCCAGCAGCGTCGTGCTTGCCCAGCCCGCGCCCCCCCCCGCGCCTCCCGCCGATCCGCCTGCGGCGGAAGACACCCCCGCCGACGCGGAGCCTCCGGCGGAAGGCGGCGAGGCCGGGGAGCCTGACGCGCCTGCCGAGCCCGGCGAGGAATGCTCCGATCCGGACAAGCCCTGTGAGAAGCCCGCCGCCGAGCCCGCGCCGGCACCTGAGCCCGCGCCGGCACCTGAGCCCGCGCCGGAGCCTGAGCCTGAGCCGGAGCCTGCGGCGCCCCCACCTGCGGTAGCGCCCGCCGCTGCCGCTCCACCACCCCAGCCCATGGCTCCGATGGCCGACGCACCGCCAAAGGACGGCGGCGACGAGAAGCCTCCGGAGATGACCCTTGGCGTCGAACTCAACGCGGGCGTGGGGCGTCGTCTCGAGGGGGCATCCGAGGGCTTCCGCAATGCGTCGGGTGGCGATCTGGGGTTTGGCGGCGGGCTGTGGTTCGCCCCAAACCGCATGCTGAGCATTGGACTCAGCTATGCCCGGCTCGGCCTGGGCACCGAGGAGACGCCTCCGTTTCAGGCGTCGAGTCTCTCCGTACACCGCATCGCAGAGACGGGCTGGCTCCAAGGCCGAGTGTTTCCCCTGCGGGGTGACAAGGCCGGACTATTCCTTACGGCAATGTTCGGCTTGAGCTGGCAGTCGATCGACGCCAACGGCACTCAGCTCGCCGAGGGGAACATCTTCGTGAATCAGTCGACCTCGTTCCAGTGCAGTGCAAGCGATGGCGCTCGCCTGGCCATGGGCGCCGGGATTGGTGTCGACATCGACGTCGAACCCAACCTGGCCTTCGTGGCGCAAGCAGACGTCCAGGCACACCAGCTCTCGAGCGATCCCAACGACTTCGACGGTTGCGCTCAGGGTGCGGGCACCGCCACCGTGTTCATGGGGCGCGTGGGCCTGCAGTATCGCTTCGATCTCGGCGGAGGCGGCTCCAGCACCGCCAGCGGTCAGCGCACGCTAGCCCGCTTCTGAGCTGCTCATCCAAACGAAACAGGCCGCGTGGCGAATGCCGCGCGGCCTGTGCCGTCTGTACCGTGTCTTCGGGAACGAGGCGGGTGCTAGCTGCCGAGGTCACACGTGATAGTTCGGGGCCTCTTCGGTGATGATCACGTCGTGAACGTGGCTCTCCTTGAGGCCGGAGCCCGTGATGCGGATGAATTGAGCTTTCTCCTGCATCTCGGCCACCGTTGCGCCTCCAGTGTAGCCCATGCCTGCGCGCAGCCCGCCCACCAGCTGGGACAGGATCGAACCCACGTTGCCGCGGTGCGGGACGCGCCCCTCGATTCCTTCGGGAACCAATTTCTCGTCTGCGGTGCCGCTCTGACCGTAGCGGTCCTTGCTGCCCTTCTTCATGGCGCCGAGGGAGCCCATGCCGCGATACACCTTGTAGCTCCGGCCCTGATAGAGCACCAGATCGCCCGGTGACTCGTCGGTGCCGGCAAACAGCGACCCGATCATCACCGCGGAAGCGCCAGCGGCGATCGCCTTGACCACGTCTCCACTGAACTTCACGCCGCCGTCGGCGATCACAGGCACGCCATGCTGCTTCGCTACGGCGGCACAGTCTGCGATGGCCGTGATCTGGGGCACGCCGATCCCGGCGACGATGCGTGTGGTGCAGATGCTGCCCGGGCCGATGCCCACCTTGATGGCGTCCGCTCCGGCGTCGATCAGCGCCTGCGCGGCGGCGGCGGTCGCGATGTTGCCTCCCATGACCTCGAGCTTCGGGTGGCGGCGCTTGGTCTCGCGAATGGCCTCGAGCACGCCCTTGGAGTGACCGTGCGCCGTGTCGACGACCAGCACGTCGACGCCGGCCTCGACCAGCGCATCCGTGCGGATTTCCCGGTCGGCGCCGGGGCCAATCGCGGCCCCGACTCGGAGCCGACCGCGTTCGTCCTTGTTGGCCAGAGGATTGCGCTCGGCTTGCATCAGGTCTTTGATGGTGATGAGCCCGACCAGCTTGCCGCCTTCGACCACCAAGAGCTTCTCGATGCGGTGCTGGTGCAGCAGCTCCCGGGCCTCTTCTGCGGCGACTCCCGGCGGAACCGTGACCAGCTTGGTGGTCATCAGCGCGCTGATCGGCTGATCCAGGTTCTTTTCGAAGCGGATGTCCCGGTGGGTGAGGATGCCGACCGGGGTTGAGCCTTCAACTACCGGGACGCCGGAGATGTTGTGCTGCTCCATCACCGACAGCGCTTCTCGAAGCGACTGACTCGGGTTGGCCGTGACGGGGTCGGTGATGATGCCGCTCTCCGCACGCTTGACTCGGTCGACTTCGCTGGCTTGAAGCTGGGGTGGAAGATTCTTGTGAATGATGCCAATGCCGCCCTGGCGCGCGACGGCGATGGCCATGCGGCTCTCGGTAACGGAGTCCATGGCTGCGCTGAGCAGCGGGATGTTCAGCCCGATCTTGCGGGTCAGTCGCGAGGTGACGTCCACATCGGCTGGGAGTACCTCGCTGTAGGCGGGCAGGAGCATGACGTCGTCGAACGTCAGGCACTCGCGCAAAGCGGTCTCAAACATGGCCAAGCCTACACTACGAGGCTTGGCCATGCCGCTCGAATCGGTCGCGAGTCAGCGCCTCTTTGGGGCGCCGCTTTGGCCGGACGCTGCGTCTCACCCCCACCCGCGCAGGCTGCGCGTTCGGAGCTGAGGAGCGGCGCTCGATGGGTCCAGGTGTCGGCTCTGGATGATGTCGTGGGTGAGCACCTCGCTCCGAGCTGAGTGCGTGTGTTGCCGGCCCTCGTGGTAGGCTCCGCCCTCATGTCGAACGAGGTTCTAGAGGGGTACCTCAACAAGCTCGAGCGCGGCTTCGAGCGGAGCGAGGATGGGACGTATTTGGTGAGCGCGGGCGCGCACCGGCCACCGATCGCGCTGCGCGTCGCCCAGCCCGTGCTGGTCGCGCAGGTCGACGTGGGACCGGCGCCGAACGCGGACGCGGCGAGGGAGGCCAAGCTGTTCCGGCGCCTGCTCGAGCTGAACGCCGTGGACCTGGTGCACTCCGCCTACGCGCTGGAGAACGGTCGCATCGTGCTCACCGCGGCGCTCGAGCTCGCCAACATGGACCTGAATGAGCTCGAGGCCATCTTGGCGGACATGGATCTGGCGCTCGCCGAACATGTTCCAAGCTTGCGAACGATGGTCGAGGGAAAGGAGAGCTGAGTCATGGGGATCTTTGCAAGGCTCGCCCGCCTCATCAAATCCAACATCAACGACATGATCAGCACCTCCGAGGATCCGGAGAAGATGCTCAATCAAGTCGTGCTCGACATGAACGAGCAGCTCCACGAAGCGAAGAAGCAAGTCGCCGTGGCCATCGCCGACGAGAAGAAGCTCGCGAAGCAAGCCGAGCAAGAGGCGTCGAACGCAGCCGAGTGGGAGCGCCGCGCGATGATGGCGGTGCGGGCGCAAGACGACGCGCTCGCGAAGGAGGCGCTGGCGCGCAAGCGCGAGCACGACAACCTGGCCGAGCAGTTCAAGCTCCAGTGGCAGAAGCAGAAGGCGGCCGTCGATCAACTCAAGGTCGCGCTACGGGCGCTGAGCAACAAGATCGAAGAAGCCAAGCGCAAGAAGGCGCTGCTCATCGCCCGTAAACGGCGCGCAGAGGCACAGAAGGCGATTCAGGCCACGATGAGCGGGCTGAAGAACGCGAGCGCGTTCGAGACCTTCGACCGCATGGAAAATGAGATCAACCGGGTCGAGGCCGAGGCCGAGGCCGGCGCAGAGCTGGCCGAGGAGTACTCCGGCGACGTGCTCAAGGAGCGCTTCGCGCAGCTGGAGATGACCTCTGGCGCGGAAGAGGATCTGGTGAGCCTCAAGCGAAAGATGGGGTTGATCCCTGAGGAACCAGAGCAAGAGGCGCAGCCCGTGCGGGTCGAAGAGGAGTTCGAACAGCTCGACGACGCCGAGCGTGAGGAGCTGGCGCGCGCGCTGGAGGAGCTCGAGGCTGAGCAACAGGCGGAGCTCAGGTTGAAGCGATGAACGAGCGCAAGAAGGGGCGCGCCACAGCCTGGCTGGTCGGCGCCGCGTGCTGCCTACTCTCAGCCTCCAGCGCCCAGGCCGGCGGTGCCACCCTGAACGCCAACTCGGTCCAGGGCAAGAAGCTGTCCATCGATGGCTGGCTCAAGGAGTGGTCTGGCTTCACCAAGCTTTCCCATACGCTAAAGGGTAGCCCTGGCGGGGACCGCGCCTCGGCGGCGCTCGCGTATGACGCCAAGGCGCTGTACGTCGCGGTGACGATCAAAGACGATCAGATCGTTCGCACGCCTGCCATGGGCGCGAACGAAGACCGCGTCGAGGTGTCCCTGGTAGTGCCCAAGTCAGGAGGCGGCTACACCACCTACGATCTGTGGCTGTTCAGCGGCGTGCCTGGCAAGAGCGCTGGGGCAGTGAAGCTCGGCGGCAAGCGCGCGGTCCCGGGGGCGAAGATCGTCGAGTCTGCGACCGACGGCGGCATCGATATCGAGGCTTCGATCCCGTGGCGCTCCCTGCCGGCGACCAGCAAGCTCCGGGTCGGCCTGCACGGGGCGGTGCGCTACGTCGACTACGCCAGCGGCAAGCAGAAGGCGATCATCGGCACCAGTGACGCTCGAGGGGGCTTCGCGCTGCCACCGCTGCGCTTCGAGAACGAACAGGGGTTGGACAGGAGTCTGCTGTCCCCGAAGGGGTTGGGCCCCAACCCGGACAAGGCCGTCTACGGCAACATCACTGGCGACGCGCAGCTCGAGCAAGTCGCGCTGTACGGTGGCTTCCTCACCATCGTGGGCAGCGGATATCGTGGGGGCAAGCAGTTCTTCTTCAAGGATCTCTCGGTCAAGGACGCCAGTATGGTGCCTTACCTGGAGCTCGAAGACCTCACGGGTGATGGTCGCGCGGAAATACTTCTGCGGAAGCGCGTAGGCGCGGCGGACAGCTATCGCGAGTACCTGGAGGTGATGAGCCTTTCGGACAAGGGCGAGCCCTTCATCGCCTTCGAGCACGAGACGGCGATCGTCTCCGCTGACGGTAAGATCCAGAACAAGGTGAGCCTGAAGACGGTCGGTGGCAAGAAGGCCATCGTGATCGCTGACGACGTCGCCGAAGGCTGGGACCAAGGGTCTTTCCGCGAGGCACAACAAAGCGAGATGGGGGCCACCTTGCTGCCCTGGGAGGGCATCGCCGAGCGCAGCTTTGGCTGGGACGGCAAGCAGTTCAAGCAGCTGGGCGAGAAGAAGGGCAAGCCGCGCCTCACCAGTGCTGGCAGCGCGCCCAAGTCTGGTTCCAAGGCAGCCGGCCCGCCACCTCCGCCAGCGCCCCGCCCGCCGACGGCTGACGAGCTGCAAGATCAGGTATACGCCCTGTATCGCAAGTCGCGGAAGGTGGGCAAAGCGAAGCCACGCTTCGACTTCGTGACCAACGTCTATGGCGGGCCCGAGATGGAGCGCGTCCTGGTGCACGGGCTCGATGTCGTTGTCTTCGGAACTGGTTACCGCGGGGGAACGGGCTTCGCGTACATCACCTTGCCAGCGAAGGCGCCGTCACCGCCAAGGACCTCACGGGGGATGGCAAAGCGGAGATCCTCGTCAGGGCCACCCTCAAGACGAAGACGAGCGAGGAGTTTGGCGGCATCGTCGTCGAGCGCCATGCGCTGCTCGTCTACGAAGTCGGCGCGGAGTCTCTGACGCGCATCTTTGGTGCGGAGACGGGGCGTACCCTCGCAGACAAGCGGGTGATAGGCAGCTTGCTGTTCAAGCCGTTGAAGAAAGGCTTCGAGCTCCAGCTCAAGGCCGGCCGCGTCGTGGGCTGGGACAAGGCGAGCTATCCATTCCCCGTGGAAACGGGGACGGCTGGTGGCCTCGAGCCGCTGCTCCTGCCTTGGGGGTCGGTCACTCAGCTCGACTACCGCTACGAGGGCGGCGCGTTCAAGCGCCAGTAGTGCCGCGCCCGCTCAGTTGAGCACCGTGAGGTTCAGCACGGCCCAGCCGCCTTCTTTCAAGCTGATACGCGCGGTCTTGTAGTTGCCGCGCGCGCCGAGCGTCACGTCGTGCGCGCCAGGGCGGACCACCTTTCGCCCGATCGCCATGCGGGCGGGCAAGAGCGCCCAGCTGCGAGTGTCAGGTGTGTCGACAGCGGTCAACGTCGCCTGGGTGCCCAGAGACGCCAGCAGTCCCCAGATGCTGTCCCGGCCTGCGGCGGTCCGCGCCACCTCGCCAGCGACGACTCGTGAGATCATGCGCGTGATGGCTGCGCCGATAACCGCGCCTTCTGCATCTTTCCACGCGGCACGCGCCTCCAGGTCGATGCCGATCGCCGCCTCGAGCGGTGCGGGCTCGCCGTCGATGGCAAACTCGGGGACCTCGAACTGCCCCCGCGCCTTGCCGAGGGCGGGGTAGTTGATCCAGGTGACCAGACCCTGGGCCGCCAGGCGGTTGGCTTGCGCCGCCTTGCCCGGAGGCATGTGCCCGGCGGCCCACGTGAGCGCGAGCCCGATGGGGATGCGCTTGGCGACCTTCGACGGCACGCGACCGTAGTTGATCACGACCAGCAGCTCTGTCGGCTTCGGGAGCTTCTTGAGCGGTGTTTCCGGGCGGCTCTCGGACTTCGTCGCCTGCTCTGGCTGGCCGTCCGCAGCGGCGCTCTGGCGCTCGGCGCTCTGTTCGGGAGTTTGGGGGAGAGGAGCTTCGGGCTGAGCGCCGTCTTCTACCTCCACCGCCATGTACGGGCTCGGCGCTGGGCGCTGCGCGACGCGGAATTCAGGTGCAACCAGCGCCGCGCCGTCGGTGACCGGCGCCGTCTCCAGGATCTTGCGGATGCGCGGCGAGCGATAGCTGCCCTCTGCGGCCACCCGGCGCACTACGGGGTAGAGGCTCTTGTAATTTCCATACTGTAATGCTTCGTCGTAGTAGCGCAGCGCTTCGTCGGCGCGGCCGCTCTTCTCGAAGGTGAACCCCGCGAGGTAGCTGCCCGGTCCGGTGAGCGCAGCGCCCTGACCTTCGTGTTCCTTGAGGTACTGCTGCATCACTGCGAGTCGACGCGCTTCGACGCGGGCGCCGTTGAGATCGTGGCGCACCAAGTAGTTCACCATGTTCATGGTGTTGATCAGCAGCTTCTCGTAGGGCGGCGCTTTGTATGGCCCCGTGTCGTCACTGAACAGGTACTTGCCGATGTCGTCCGCCGTCCCGCGACTCAAGTCGAGCAGGTCGATGGCCTTGTCCGCTGCCTGGAGATCCGCGCTGCTCAGCGCGTACCGGCCGAGCTGTTGCAGCACCATCGAGCGATCGAGGAGCAGCAAGGAGGCGTCTCCCGAGAGGTCGTCGGGCTGCTGCTTGGCGCTGTCGACATCCAGTTCCTCATTCAACAGCGCCAGGGCTGCCTTCGGGCGATTGGCGTCCAGCGCGTCCCGCGCGCCTTCGGTGCGGCTCGCGTGCCCCGCGCACCCCAGCGCCAATAGGCCGACTCCCAGGACGGCAACGGAACGGGAGTGAGTCGACATGACAGCTGGCGTGGGCGAAGCGCCTCTCAGTTGACGAGGGCCTTGGTGACCGAGGTCTTGTTCTGGAAGACAGTGGCGCTCGTTTCCGCGTCGATGATCTGAAGGAACAAGAAGTACTGAACCCGGCGCTCATCTTCCTTGCGCTCGTCGGCGCTGTAGACCTTGCCGGTTACGAAGTAGCGCGCCCCGATCTGCTTGCCCCAGCGCGCGATGTTCGATTGGTCGAACGCCTCGGAGTACTGGCTCCGGATCTCTTCGATCAGCTGCGGCTGGAGTTCACGATTGATCACGGTGACGTGCCCGGCGTTGACCAGGCGCGTCTCGATGTCGGTCATCAACGACTCGAGGGCGCTCTCCACGTGCTCGCTGGTTTCGTTCTTGAGCGGCAATACCGCGATCGCAGGGCTCTTCTCCGCCTCCCAGCGTTTGATGATGGCGCTCGACTGCAACACCTTCATGTTCTCGTTCAGCATCTTCTCGAGGTCCCGGCGATCGAGCCCGGTGCTGAACGCTTCATCGTCTAGCCCTTCGACTTCTTCACCGCGTACGGGCTGTGGGCCACCGCAAGCGGGCAGGGCCGTGACTGCGGCGAGGGCTAGGGACAGGCAGAGCGGGACGAATCGTCGGATCATGGTGCTATCTCCAAGCGGCTTCAGCGGGTGCGCTCGTGTTGGATAGAGCGCCGCCTCGCCGTTGGCGAGGTGCGCTGGCTTCGTGTGAGTTTTTGGGGGCTTTTGCTGGTTCGGGCAAGAGGCTGTTTCGCGTGTCACTCGAGTGAGCACCGCCGGCGTTCCCGGGCTCGCTTGGGTCGAAGGGCCGGTTGTTGCGGAATCTGCGGAGATATGTGGCAGGCTGGATGAGTCAGCCGCCCCGACGAGGCGGCGATGCTTTCTTTTTTTGGAGGTCCTGATGGGGTTGGGACGCTGGGTTATCGGTGGGGCGACGTTGGTCGCTCTCGGATGGACGGCATGCGGCGGCGATAGCTTCACCGGGGGTGAAGGCGCAGGCGGGAATGCGAGCGGTGGAAGCTCGGCCAGCGGTGGCCTTGGGGGGACCGCGGGCAGCGGCGGGAGCGCAGGGAACGTCAGTGGCGGAACCGGCGCCGCCGGTAGCGGTGCAGTGGGCAACGGTGGCAGTGGCGCCGCGGGCAGCGGCGGCACCGGTGGGATCCCCACGGAATATACGACTTGTGGGGGACCTGGTCAGTGCATCCTCGTCCCGAGCAACTGCTGTGGCTATTGTAGCGAACCGGTGCTCGACGGCTTCCTGGCCATCAACTACAAGCTCGAGTCGACCTACTTCGGAGAGCGCTGCGCAACCATCGACTGCCCGAGCTGCATCACCAGCATGCCGGGCAACTTCACCGCGGTGTGTCGGGCCGGCACCTGCACGGCCGTCGATGTTTACGACGAAGACTCCCTCACGGGGTGCGAGCGGAACGAGGACTGCCAGCTGCGCTGGGGAGCTGGGTGCTGTGAGGGCTGTGCGCCCTCACCCGATCAGTTGATCGCCGTGAAGCACAACGCGATCGAGCAGACGCAGTGCGGGGAGGGCACGCCTTGCCCTGCCTGCCCGGGCGCGCCGTATCCAGCCGAGGCGTCGGCCGAGTGCATCAACAAGAAGTGTTCGATCGTGTACGCCAACTGACTTCGAGG
>JAUILJ010001035.1 GCA_030433055.1 Polyangia bacterium | reverse complement strand
ACCTGCAAGACATCGTCGACACCCAGAAAGGCAAGCTCTACGACTTGCGCGCCGAGCGCGGCAGTCATCCCAAGTGCACCAGCCCGTTTGGCGTGCGGGACATGAGCGGGAACCTCGAGGAGTTCGTGGCCATCGACGGCACGGCGAACACTCGGCCCGCGATGAAGGGTGCGTACTGGCAGCCTGGTCGAAACTTCTGCCGCGCCGCACAGACTGCCCACGACAGCTACTACAACGGCACCGAGACGGGCTTCCGCTGCTGCGCTGAAGCGGACTAGCCGGAGGTGTTCGCCGTGCAGATCAGCCCGAGGTCCTGCACGTCGGTGCAGGAAAAGCCCACGCCGCACAGGGCGCCGCCGCACTGGCATGTGAGCTGTCCAGTGCACGCGGTCTGCGTGCAGTACTGGCTGTCGAGCGTGCTTCCTTTGATCTTGGTTACGCAGACTTGGCCTAGCATGCAGGTTTGGCTTCCGCACGGTCCGGGGCAGGGCCGGGTTTGCACGCTCCACGTGCCTGCGTTCGTGCAAGACGCCTCCGTCGAGACGACTCCGCCGCTGCAGTCATACGGACACTGCCTGCCCTCCAGACACGTACAGTCGCTGCCGTGAGCGGGAGCTGCCAGAGGGCAGCTCACCTGAGGACAGGGGTAGGTGATCCAGACGCCGTCCTCGCACTTGAGAGTGTCCGTGCAGCAGCTCGGATCTCCATAGGAACACTCGAGCCCTGGGACATCGCAGCTGCCGCTGGGGCGCGTGTCGGGGCACTCGCGCGAGCCGCCCGTGCCGCCGTTGCTGCTGCCGCCGCTGGGGTTGCCTCCGCTCCCCGAGGTGCCGCCGCTTGCCGTTCCAGCGGCGTTTCCGGCGCCCCCGTTGGCCCCGCCTGCCGTCCCGCCGCTGGCTCCGCTGCCGCCGTTGGCTCCGCTGCCAGCGTTGGCTCCGCTGCCGCCGGAGCCATTGTCGGACACAAAGGCGTCTCCGCCACACGCCGAAACCAGCGCGCACACGAGCACACTCGCGAACCGCAACTCACGTCCAAGCATATCCACTCCGAAGGAACGTACCCCAACCTGGCTGTGTTAGGGAGGGTTGATGTCTCTGGTTCGCGTAAGTCGCAAGCTCAACAGTGGCGTGAACAAGCTCTCGTTCGCCGCGCCGGTAACCCATGTGTACAACCCCCTGGACTACGCCCGAGAGCCTCATGAGCGGTATCTCGCGCGCTGGGGCGAGGGCACCCGCGAGGTGCTGTTCCTGGGCATGAACCCCGGGCCTTTCGGCATGGCGCAGACGGGCGTGCCGTTCGGGGACATCGCCATGGTGCGGGACTTCCTGGGCATCACCGGCTCCGTGAAGGCGCCACCCAATCAGCACCCCAAGCGGTTGGTGCAAGGCTTCGAGTGTCCGCGCTCGGAGGTGAGCGGTACGCGACTCTGGGGGTGGGCCAGGGACCGCTATGGGACCGCTGAGAAGTTTTTCGCACGGAATTTCATCATGAACTACTGTCCGCTGGTGTTCATGGAAGAGAGCGGCAAGAACTTCACGCCCGACAAGCTCCCAGCTGCTGAGCGCGACGCGCTGTTCGAGGTCTGCGACACCGCGCTGCGCGAGAGCGTGAAGCTGCTCCAGCCGAAATGGGTGGTCGGGGTCGGGGCGTTCGCGAAGAAGCGCGCTGAGCTGGCTTTGGCCGCAGAGCTCGAAGCAGGTCGTCTCCAGGTCGGCACCATCCTCCATCCGAGCCCGGCGTCGCCCCGAGCGAACCGTGGCTGGAGCCAGGCGGCGGACGAAGATCTCAAGAAGCTGGGGCTCGACTGATCCGAGGCGTCGCTTTCGTCGTCGCAGCCGTGACAAAACAACATCGGCCCGCCAGAGCGCGCTCTGGACAGGCCGATGGCTTGGCCGACGCTGATCAGACGGTCGCGAAGGCCGCGTCGGGAATGTCGAGCGGGCTGCGATCCCCCAATTTGATCGTCTCCGCAGAGGCGACCACCTCGGGCAGCACGTTGAGCGCGAAGTAGCGCGCGGCGTGCTTCTTTCCTTCGTAGAAGGCCCAGTCGGGATGATCGTGCTCGACCTCCGCTTGGCGTCCGCTGGCGATCACGGCGGCGTCCAGGAGTAGCCAGCCGATCACGAGCTCGCTCATCATCTTGAGGAAACGGTTCGCGACCAGCGGCACCCGCTCCATCTCGCCCGCCTGGAACCAGGTCATGAACTGCATCGCCGTGGAAGCTACGGCCCCATGAGCCTCCTCGAGCTTCTCCGCGCTGCGCCCGAAGACGGTGTCGCCCTTGAGCTTGGCGACGAACTTGCCGATGTCCTGGAGGAGCGCCATCGCGTACTGGCCGCCGCCCATGTTGAGCTTGCGTGCGACCAGGTCGAGCGCCTGGATGTGGTTGGTGCCTTCGTAGATGCTGAAGATCTTC
>JAUILJ010001034.1 GCA_030433055.1 Polyangia bacterium | reverse complement strand
TTCGACGCAGCTGCCAAACATGGGATTGGTGTCGTCGACGCAGCTCGTTGCACCCGCGCTGCCCCCGACGCTGCCCCCCGCTCCCCCGCTGGCTCCGGCGCCCGCGCTGCCCCCGCTGCCCGCGCTGCCCCCGCTGCCCCCGCTGCCCGCGCTGCCCCCGCTGCCCGCGCTGCCCCCGCTGCCACCGCTACCGCCACTACCTCCGCCCCCGTCAGAGTCGGAGGAACAACCCGTGGCGCAGAGCAGGAGCGCAGCGCCCATCCAAGTCCAGCGTGAGTTCGTCATGCCGTGGCCAAGGCAAGATCGGTGCCTGAGGCTGCTCGCGGCGCCTGGAGTTCGGTGCCGCAACGTTCTCGGCTACTTGCGCCGTGAGTCGCGAATTTCCGTGTGGTGAATCCAGGCTTCGGGTGTTGCGAGTTGGATACACCGGCCGATCGGGTCGGCGTGCGGCTCTGAGTTGCCACATACTGCTGGTGTGCCATGACTCCGGCCATGAACTGGAGGGCGGGAGTGGTTTTGTGGGGCGTGGCGTGCGTGAGCTGCGACCCAGTCCTGGTGGAGGCGGCCCGGCCCCTTCAGCCCACTGGTGGTCCCTCCTACCTGCCCGCGAAGCCTGCCACCACGACCTTGGAGCGCGCTCCCGATGTGTGCGCCCAACGCGAGGAGGGGGCGCCGTGCAAGGGGCAAGAAGGCGTGTTCTCTGACTACTCGATCTGCCACGAGCACGTCTGCATCGAGTCGCGCTGCGGTGATGGGGTGCTCGACCGGCGCACCGGAGAGTTCTGCGACGACGGCAAGAACGGCGACCCGGGCGACGGATGCACCGACACCTGTCTCACGGCGTGCGCGGCCGATGCGGACTGCACGGATCGCAGCCGGTGCAACGGCGTGGAGCAGTGCATCGATGGCGTTTGTACCGATGGGGAGCGGGTGCAGTGCGATGACGGCGACCCTCGCACCGTCGACCTGTGTTCGGACGATGACGGTGGCTGCCACAGCTGGAACCTGGACGGGTACTGACGGCGGGTGCGCACCGGAAGGGCGCCGCACGTTTCGCGCGAGGCCTGGGTCAGGTGGTGTCGTTGTCGAGCGACCTCTTGAGCGATCCTTCCCTGGGTAGGCTGGACGCCGCGCGGGAGCTGCACCCCCTTGGTCTACCCCGCTCGAGCTCAAACGACCTTGTGCAGGTACCTCCCGCCGCGGTAGGCGTAGACATAGACCAAGGCGAATAGCACGTTCGTGAGGACCAGGATTTGCCACAGGGAAATTTGGGTCTTCCCGTGCACGTACACCGCGAGGATGCTCAAGGGTAGCTGAATCAGTCCGACCACGGAGCAGTCGATGAGCAGCGTGAAGCGCGTCGCGCCGGCCCCCTGGATCGCTGAGCCCAGCACCACCCCAACGCCGAACAGCACGTAGCTCGGCGCGACCCAGCGCAGGTACGCCATGGCTTGGCTCACCACCACCGGCGAGTCGTCGAAGAATCGCACCACCGCCTCGCCTGCCTGCCAGTAGATGATGGCGAGCAGCGCCATGGTCAGAGCGTTGTAGAGCGCGGTGATCCAGCCGCTGCGCTTCGCCCTGAGATCGCGTCCGGCGCCCAGGTTCGTGCCCATGAAGGTCTGGCTGGCGGAGCCCCAACCCAGGCTCATGAACAGCGCCATTGTTTCCAGGCGGAAAACTATTCCGAGGGCCGTCGTCGCCGTCGGGTCCTGTGCGGTCGTGAAGGCGCGGTTGACCAGCGACTGAGTCGCCAGCATGGCCAGGATGCGCACGACGAGCTGAGCACTACTCGGCCAGCCCAGATCGAGGATGCGTCCCATCAGCTTGAAGTCGGGGAGGCTCGTCCACTCACGCTTGAACAAGCCGAAGCGGCGGATCAGCAGGTAGATCAGCGGCAACAGCGTCACGGCGCGGCAGATCACCGTGGACCAGATCGCGCCCATCAACTCCAGTCGCGGGATCCCGAGCGCGGCGGCGATCGGCGGGCCCCAGGCGAACGCGTCGGGAGCCTTGCCAGGCCCGTACACCATCAAGATGCTGAGGAAGAAGTTCAGCACATTCGCCGCGAGCAAGAAGGCGATTGGCATCTTCGAGCTGCCCAGGGCGCGGGGCAGCGCCGTGAGATGCAGCAGGAAGAACATGGTGAAGCTGCCTCCGATGCCGACCCGGACGTAGCTGGTCCCTAGGCGCGCGACCTCGCCCTTCGCGCCAACGACATCCACCATCAGCGTCTCCGCACCGAAGATGCCAATCAGCAAGAACAGCAGCGCGAGCCCGCCCATCACGAGCACGGACTGCCAGGCCACGTGGCGGCTCCCCCGATCGTCGCCTTCACCGTGGCGGCGACTCATCAAGGCGACCGTGGCGATGCTCAGACCATAGCTGATGATGGATCCGAGCGCGGTGAGTAGATCGCAGATCCCCAG
>JAUILJ010000122.1 GCA_030433055.1 Polyangia bacterium | reverse complement strand
ACGTCGTCGGCCGCGCACACATCACGGAAACCCGCCAGCTGAAGCGCCATGCAGCGCACGGACAGGTGCACGCGAGAGGCGCGCTCACGCTCGAAGAGCCGCGCCCAGAGCCCCGTGCGCTCTCGATTGCCGCCGGTGATCCCAATCCAGGCGCCGCTCGGCAGGCTGGAGAGGTCGGGGAGCTGACGCTGGATGACGCTACAGGCGCCGATGCCGTGACTGGGCCAGGTCTCTCCGACGCGTGGCTGCAGTAGCTGCCGCGCGGTGGCCTCGGGTTCGAGGGGAGGGCTCGCCATGGTTCAGGCAGCGGACTGACTGCGGCTGCTGCTCCGCGGCATCAGCGAGTCGGGTGACGGCGCCTCGCGGATGATCTCGACCTTCATTACATGGCGCTCGTCGGCCTCGCGCACGATGAAGTCGAGGCCAAACTCGCTCACCATCGAGCCTTCGCCGGGCACGCGCCCCAGGCGGTCGATGATGAAGCCGCCGAGCGAGTGATAGTCCCCGTCTTCGAACTCGACGCCGAGGTAGCGACTGAGGTCGCCGATCGGCACGCTGGCATTCACCATCAGGCGGCCGTCGCCGAGGTCGACGATCGGCGCCTCTTCTTGATCGTGCTCGTCGCGGATGTCCCCGACGATTTCCTCGATCAGATCTTCGAGGGTGACGATGCCGCTCATGCCACCGAACTCGTCGATCACCACCGCCATGTGGTGACGCCCGGCGCGCATGTCCGTGAGCACGCTCGAGCAGGCTTGGCTCTCGGGAACGAAGGCTACGGGCTTGCGGGTGACGTGTTCGACACGGAAGTCGTTTGGATTGTTATCCGAGAGGAAACGAATCAGATCCTTGACGTGCAGCAGGCCCACGACGTTGTCCACGCGATCGCGCACGACAGGATAGCGGGAGTGACCCTTCTCACCTACGACCCTCAGCACTTCTTCGAGCGGACACTCGATCGGCAGAGTGGTCACGCTCGTGCGGGGCACCATCACGTCGGCTGCCATCAAGTCGCTGAAATCAAGGACATTGCGGATCATCTCTGACTGCTCATGCCCCAGGGAGCCGTTCTCCTCGCCCTCCTTGACGATGATCTCGACCTCGGTCTCCGTGACGCCGTCTTGCTGGGATGGTCGCTCCACGCTGCCGGTCGCGAGCCGCCCGAGCAGGTAAAACGGCAACGCCAGCGGGGCGATCAACAGCTCCACCGGCCTGAGCACCCGCAGCAGGACGGGTGCGCTGCGTTCGGCGGTGCGCTCGGCCAGGCCCCTCAAGATCTCCGCGGGGATCCCATACAGCACCAGCGCGAGCAGAGTCGCCGCCAGGGTCAGCTTGGGCCCCTCGAGGGGCACCCAGCGCACTGCCAAGATGGCGGTCGCGGCGATGCCCAAGACACGGCACACCAGCCAGCGCGAACGGATCGCGGATCCATTCGCCCGGTAGCGCAGCAACGCGGCTCCAGGTGCTCCTCCAAGCTTCTCGGCGAGCGCTCCAATGCGCGCCGTGGTCAACGCGTTCATGCCCGCCGAAGCCGCAGAGAACACCGCGGCCGCGAGGGCAGGGATCAGAGTGAGGATGACGTCGACTAAACTGAGAGCCTGATGTGGTGGTGGAGCCGGGTCCAACGCGCTTCCGCCCCTTTCTTCGTCCGAAAATCTAGCGGACCCGAAACGGCCGGCGCAACCCACGCGGGGGTGGTGCCGAAGCCAAGGCGTGACTGATGCCACCGCACGCGCCTCCGCAGGGCTTCGAAGGGCCGCCCGACCCACCTCCACGGCGAGCTCCCAGCGCCCACAAAAGCACAATGACTCCGGTACCTTTGCCGAACTGATCGCTGCCCTCCGCGGCGCCTCCCCGGCGCCGCCCCGGGGCGCTAGCCCCCAGCAGAAAAATCCTCGGAGCTCGAGCCCGAAATCGTCCGTTGGTGCAGGCAACCCGGAGCAGCCTGCGCGTGCCTCCGAGCCTTCGAGCCTGGAACGCCCAGCCCTCGAGGTCAGCGAGGAACGGGGGCATCGCGAGCAGCCGCGAGACGGCACTCCGGAGCCTCCGAACCGCGATCCCCTCGAGAGGAGCCTCGCCCAGGGGCTCGCCTTCAGCTTCGCCGCGTCTCACCCCGATCCAAACCCGCCCCGCACGCTCATGCAGCTGGACCCTAACCTCGCGGAAATGATCCGGCGCGTGGCCTGGGGTAAGTCCGGCGCGCGCAGCACGCTGAGGCTCGAGCTCGGAGGGCGACTCGAGGGCGCCGTCCTGGTGCTGGGAGCTGAAGCTGCGAGCGGCGTGAGCGTGAGCCTGGAGCTGCCTGCGAGTGAGGACCCCGCACTCTGGCAAGCGCGGTTGCGAGAGCGCCTGGAAGCACGGGGGCTCAGCCTGGAGGCGCTAGAGGTGCGCTGAGTTCCCCGGTCTTTTCCCGATCGAACCCTCGTACCACACGGAACAAGTCGCCCTCGGCGCGACCGAGGGCGAGCAAGCGATTGGCGTAGTACCACGCGACCGGCGGCGTCTCTGCGTCAGGAGTCTCGGGGTGAGGGGGCGGGGGCGAGGCGAAACAGGTGCCATCGAGACGCTTCCCGCAAGCGGCCCGCGCCTGGCCCTCGTCGTTCAAGACGGCCAGCGGCAGGCTCCGCCGCGCAGCGTCCGAGACGCTCAGCAGCGGCACGTCGCCGCTGGGTGGCCACGGGACAGCCTCCTCGATCCGAAACGGGCCGCTCGCCAGTCGCCGCAGCTGCGTGAGGTGACCCACCGTGCCCAGCGAGGTCGCCAGATCCCGTGCCAGCGAGCGGACGTAGTAGCCCTTGGTCACCTCGAGGGACAGCTCCAGCTCTTGGCCTCCAGCGCTCAATAGCTCCAAGCGCCGGACGACGACCGGCCGCGGCGCGAGCTCGGGTGCGTGTCCCGCGCGAGCCAGCGCGTACGCGCGTTTGCCATCCACCTTGATCGCGCTGATGCTCGGCGGGACCTGACTCGTGCGTTCGCGTTCGGTCCGCAGTGCCGTCTGCAACTGTTCCGATGTGGGAATGCGGCTGTCGACTTGGGTGAGCTTGCCCTGGGCGTCGAGGGTATCGCTCGCGACACCCAAGCGCACCTTGGTGTGGTAGCGCTTGCTTGCCAAGGTCAGCCACGAGGACAGCTTGGTCGCTTCGCCCACGAGCAGAAGCAGAACGCCGCTCGCCATGGGGTCGAGGGTACCGGCGTGCCCTACGGCCCGTGTGCTCAGCACTCGGCGCGCCTGGCCGACGACGTCGTGCGACGTCGGACCTGAAGGCTTGTCCACAATCAGTACACCATGAGCTGACATCTCGGTTTCGCCTATACTCGCAGCGCTGGCTCAAGTCGCCTGTGATGGCGCTCTGTCAGCCAAACAAGCGTCCGGTGAGTGCGACCAGCGGGCGCGGGGCCCTGGAGCTGCCGCGCGCTCACCCGCACGGCAACGCGCTGCGAGGGGCCAAGCTTCGTTGTGGAGTTCCCTGAGTGTTGCAGGCGCGCGGTCGTTCTCTTCTGGTTCACGCGCCGGGTCAGGCAAACGCGAAGCGCTTGCGTTGCAGCAAGGGAACAGCCTGGATCCTTGCACGCTTCGCCATCGGCCCGGGGTTCGGTTCCCCCGGGATTCGCCTCAGGGTCTCAAGAGCGGCGTGTGGGCGGGCCAGTCGCGGGCGTGCGAGAGTGTGCGCCGCTCGACCACAAACCTTAAAGCTTACCGCGATTATCTGTGCGCGCGCAACGAGCGTTATGTACTCTAATAGAGACGATAGGTGACCATTGCGAGATGAGTGGCCGCCGTCAGTCAACCGCGGTCATTCGGAACCGCATGTCCAGCAGCCGCGTGGTCTGTGAACCGCGTGGTCGATGCAGCGTCTTGTCGATGCACCGTCTTGTCGGTGCGGCGCCTGGTCAAGTAAGGCGCCGGTCGATTGAGGCGCCGGTCCGTCGCGCCCCAACCCAGAGTTTACCACCCAGAGACCACGCACCCTATGGGACGACCGCGCCCGTCACAGCCTCCTCTCCCTCCCCTGCGAGGCACCAACTCCGTGGAGCTTGGTGTCCGGTTGGCGGGAGCCTGCGTGAGCGACAAACCGCCGCCTCGTGGTGACCTGGGTGGTAGCGCGCTAGATGTCCCTCTCACGGAAGGTGCTGGCAGTGGGCGGCGTGAACGGGCCGCATTGCCTCAGTCTGTGGCGCGGCGGTCGGTCGATTATGAGTGGCTCGGGGATTATCAGCTGCTCGAGCGACTCGGCGTCGGAGGCATGGCGGAGGTCTACGTGGCCCGTCGCTCAGGTCCCCACGGCTTCGTGAAGCAGGTAGCGCTGAAGTGCATGCTGCCCGAGCTCCTCCAGGACGAGCGCTTCGTCGAGATGTTCTGCGACGAAGCACGCATCATGGCCTCGCTCCACCACCCCAACCTGGTGCAGGTCTTGGACTTTGGCGAAGCTGATGGGCGTCTGTTCATGGCCCTCGAGTTCGTCGATGGTCTGTCCTGCGCAAAGTTACTAAGGGCTGTCGCCGCCAAGGGTAGGCGATTTCCCCACGGAGCTGCTCTGTACATCGCGAGCGAGGTGCTGAGTGGGCTCGCCTACGCTCATGAGCATTGTGATGAGCAGGGGCGGATGCTCAGCATCGTTCATCGAGACGTCTCTCCCGGCAATATCCTCATCGGGCGCACGGGCGAGGTGAAGCTGACGGACTTCGGTATCCTCAAGAGCGAAGTCCTGGACCGCCGCACACTGCCCGGAGAACTCAAGGGCAAGCTCGGCTACATGAGCCCAGAGCAGGTGATCGGCGGGGAAGTGGACGCTCGCAGCGACCTCTTCACACTGGGCATCGTCTTGGCGGAGATGTTGCTGGCTCGTCCGTTGTTCCCTGGGCGCAACGAACTGGACGTGCTGAGCCGAATCTACGATGGCGATCTCGGGGTGCTGGAGCGCCACGGCTCTGCGCTACCCCAGGTGCTGCATGATTTGCTGCGGCGCGCCCTCGCGCGAGACCCTCGGGACCGCTTCGCTGGAGCGCGCGAGTTCCGCGCGGAAGTTCATGCGGCGATGGCTCGGCTGGGCCTCGCCCCCAACGATACGGTGTTGTTGCCGTGGCTTCACGAGGCGCGGGTGCTCCCGAATCAGAGCGGCACTCGCCCCAAGGTGTCGACTGGAGCGGCGCTGGTGCCGCGGCCTCGCCTGCCGCAACCCAAGCCGCTCAACCCTGACCCGCGGGTGGACCCCGACGTGACCCCGCTGGAGTTCGATCCCGAGGCAGCTCGACGGTCGTTGAAGCCGAGCGCGCCGAGCGAGCAGGCAGTGCCGCCCGCTTCGGGGCCGAGGCCTAGCTTTCGACCACAGGCGCCCCCGCTCCCCGCCATCGCGCGACGCCCCGATCGCGGGGAGCGTGACGCCAGGCTCCCACCGCCACCGCCGCCGAGTTCCCGCCGTGAGTCCGCCAGGCCCACGCTCCCGGTGGGCGCCGTTGCTCGCCTGCGCCGGGAGCTGGGTTCCGTGACCGGGGCGCCTGCGAACACCCGAACGCTGTCTACTCGCCCCGCACCCCTGAGCCCGCGGCCGCCAGGCCCGCAACCCCGCCGGGTCGTGCCACCTCGACCCAAGCTGGGCGCGACACCCTTGAGGAGCCCGGAGCTGCGCTTGGCGCGCCCTGGCGAACTTCCGCTGGGCCCGCTCAGTCTACCCCAGCTCCTGGGCATGGCCGCGACCGGGCACATTCCGCGTGGAAGCCGCGTGGCATTCGACGGCGGATCGTTTTCGCCGGTCGAGGCGCAGCCGCTGCTCGGGCGCATCGTTGGGCGTCGAGAGTACCGCCTCGAGCCTCCCCACGTAGCGCCGACCTGGACGACCGAAATCCTCGATGCGTCGCTCCTGCCGCGCCTGTTCGAGATCGCAGCACTGAGAGCTTCAGGCCTCGTGGAGCTGCGCGATTCGACTTCGCCAAAGCCTCGGATCAAGCACATCTACTTCAAGGCGGGGCGCGCCGTGTGCGTGCTGGGCAACGTCCAGGGAGAGCTCCTGGGCGCGCGCTTGGTCGCGCAGGGTGATATCCGCGCGGATGTACTCGAGCAGGCGCTGTTGCGCTCGGCACAGAGTGGTCGTCGTCTGGGCGAAGAGCTGGTGCTCGCCGGTGCGCTCAGACCTCCGACGCTGCTTCGCGCCGTCGCGATGCAGGTCGAGGAGCGGTTGCTCGACGCGGTCCGTTGGCGGCGCGGAAGCGCCGCCTTCTACGCCGGTACTCCGCTCTCCCCTGATCTCATCGGCCAGGCGCCGGACGAGCCGATTTGGCTGAAGCTGGTCAGGGAGTGCTTCTCGGACCACGAAGTCCGCACCCTGCTGACGCCGTGGCTCAACCACCCAATCGAGCGGAGCCAGCACGCCGGCGCTGAGCAGTTGCTTCGAGAGACCCACAGCCCAGAGGCGCTGGTTCTCGAATTCACGGACTCTTCCGCGAGCGTGATGCAGCTGCTTCAGAGCCTCGAGCGCGATGGGGTGGCTCGAGGCAACGAAGCGCTGAGAGCGGTGTTCCTTGGCCTGGTGAGCGGCTGGCTCAAGCTCGGCGGCAAACGGCCCTTCGAGCTCTAGCGTCGGCCTCCGTGGTTGGCCCCTCGGCCTTGGCCGTCAGGCTTGGCTGTCGCGGCGCGACGACGTCACTTCGTTGGGGCTGAGCGTCCGCACGCTGGCGCTGTCCATCGGGCAGCGCTCAATCAGGAGATCCCTGAGCTGATTGATGTCGAGGGGCTTGTGCAGCGTCGGGCAGCCCGAGCTCCGGAGGTAGCTCGCCTGGCTCGCGGTCAGTGCGCCGCCGGTTGCGAACACGAAGCGCGCGGCGACTTCCGGCCGCCGCTCGGCGACGCGAGCGTGCAGCTCGTCCCCGTTGCTTCCCGGCAAGAAGATGTCGCAGAGCACGAGATCCGGAAGGAAAGAGGGGTCGAGCAGCGCGATTTCTGCTTCAGAGGCGCTGCTGGCGGTGCGGACAGTGTGGGGCTTCAACGCGCGACGCATCGTGCGCGTGAACACGTCATCATCGTCCACGACCAGGACCTCTGCGCGTCGCACGACCCGCACGGGGGAGCTATCCGGGACCTGAAACACGCCGCTGTCGCTGCTTGCGCTCGGGAGCAGCAAACTGAGGATCACCGGATAGCCCCGACTGGTGCGCACCTCGAGATGGCCTGCGAGCTCGCGCACCACGTCGTGGACGACCCGCAGCTTTTGCTGCCAGTTGCCGTGTTGACCGCTGGCCAGCTTGCGCTGCTCCTCGAGGGTCAAGCGCGCGCCGTTGTCACCGACGCTGAACGCCACGCCGTGGGGCGTATTGCTGACCGAGACGTGGACCTTGCCTCCAACACCCACGCAGCGATCCGCGGCGTGCTCTAGCAACACCTGCGCCGCCTCGCGCAGATCATGCCGCCGGCCGACGACCTCGCAGGCCTCTGACAGGCTCGTGTCGCAGACCACGCCAGCCCGTTCGAGATGTGGGCGTCGCTCCGCCAGCACATCACGTACGAGTTCACTCAGGTCGAGTAGCTCGAGAGGATTCTCGCGCTGGGCGCGGCTGGCGCCGAGTTGCCCCACGACCTGCCGAAGACGATTCATTACCGCATGGATATCGCGCGTGAGGTCCTCGAGTTCGGCGAGCCCGGCGCCCAGCACCGTGTCGGCTGAACCCGCGAGGGTGCTGAGTTCGGATACCAGACGGGCTTGCTCCTCCAGCTGCAGCGAGAGGGCGCCCACTGGGCCGCGCAGCTCGTGGGCGATCTGGGCGCTGACGAGCGCGCCGCTCCCGCCGGTCCCTGGCTGTTTCGCGCGGGACGTGGCCGAGTCGCGGGCTACCGCCAGCCCCAGGACATTGGCGATGCCGCGAGCGAAGTCGACGCCTTCCTCATCCAGCGCGGCGCCCTGAGGAAATAGCGCAACCAGGACGGCAAGACGCTCGCGCCGATGCAGCACCGGCACGGCGATGAGCGCCTGAAAGCCCAGGCTGGTCAGCTCGCCGCTATTCTCGAGCTTCGCGAGCGGGGAGCGGACGTCGTGCAACGCGGCCGCGCGTCGGGAAGCCAAGACGCGCGCCGCGATGTGCCCGAGTACATCACGCGCGCCGGGAGTCGCGCGGAACCCGCGCTCGCTCGCAAAACGAGGACGCTCCTCATCGACCTCGAACGCCACGCCCGCCGGGCTACCAAGCCCAGTGAGGAGCACGCTGAGTGTGTCGGAGAGGAGGCCGCCTGCGGACTCTGATGCCAGCCGTACGGCTAGCCCCGAGAGTAGGTTGAGGCGCTTGAGTCGCTGAGCGTCATTCATTGAAACAATTCGACCCTTGATTATCCGCGATTCACGGCCTTCAGGCCACTGGATGACCTTGCTTCGTCAAGATTGCTCCCACGTGCTCGCCCAATGTGGGTGATGCACACAAAGTCCGCGGTGAAAACCGGGCGGAAACTCGGTCACGGCAATGTTGTTTCCCGGCGCCAAATCCGACGAGCACCGCGATCACCTGCTGCCGCTCGGGGCGAGAATGGAGGACTCCCCGTGTTGGGGGTACAGCCACGTACGTGCGGGCTCGTTGCCCAAACTAAGGGGAAAGATCGAGCCGCAGCACGGGGTACGGAGCGAAGTCGTTCACGACGCGGAACCCCAGCTCGGAGAGCAACTCGTAGGGCCCTGTCCAGAGCGCTTCAGGACCCAGCATGCTGTCTCTGCGCGGAAAAGCTTCAAGCGCTGTTGCCCCATGCTCTCGTGCTGCCTGAACTCCGCGCTCCAGCAGTGCGCGGGCGACCCCCTGTCGCCGCTCAGCCGGGTGCACGAGGAAACACCCGACGGTCATTACACCGCGGCGCTCGCCCTGGAAGCACGGCAAGCCGCGATACAATCGTTGGGCGTAGAGCTTCGGGATGCGCGCTGCCTGACTGAGGCGCATCCAGCCAACCAATGCGTCATCGCTGTCCGGTGCGAAGGCGACGATGCCCGGCAGCGCGAGCTGCTCGACCGCACCCAGGAGCTCTGCCCGGTTCTCGTCGGGGCGGTTGTAGCAGCGGTCCAGCCACTCGTTCTTGTCGCCTTCGAAGTCCCACCAGCGGCAGAAACACGGCGCGCCGGCTGCTGTGAACAGACTCGCGAGCGCGGGGCCATGACTGGCCTGGATGGGTTCACAGCGGTAAGTCCGGCGCACCTAACCCCCGATCCCAGCTGCGCCAAAATCAGATGCCCGTGATCGTTCACGCGCTGGGCACGGCGGCGTCCCGAGGTCGCTGAGTAGCCTCTCGAGCGCATTTGCCGTGCGGAACAACAATGGTTCTTGCATCGCGCCCGCGATCAGCTGGCAGCCAATGGGCAACACGGGTGCGTCGTCTGTGGCTTGGGTGACCCCGCAGGGCAGTGAGATGGCGGGCAGGCCAGCCAGGGACGCCGGCAGCGTGTACACGTCCGCGAGGTACATCGTGAGCGGGTCGTCGGTCTTTTCCCCCAAGCGAAAGGCTGGGGTGGGGGAGACTGGTGTGAGCATTACGTCCACCTGCTCGAAAGCCGTGTGGAAATCTTGCTGGATCAGTGCGCGGGCGAGCTGAGCCCGCTTGTAGTAGGCGTCGTAGTAGCCTGCACTCAGCGCGTACGTGCCCAGCATGATGCGTCGCTTTACCTCTCGACCAAAGCCGCGCCCGCGACTTTTTGCGTAGAGTTGACCGAGGTCGGAACCAGGCTCCTCTACTCGTAGCCCAAATCGCACGCCGTCGAAGCGGGCCAGATTGCTCGACGCTTCCGCAGTCGCGATGAGGTAGTAGGTCGCTACGCCGTATCGTGTGTGAGGTAGAGAGATGGGAACCAGCTTCGCGCCGGCTTGTGCCATGCGGTCGGCAGCGCGGCGCACTGCAGCCTCGACCTGCGGATCCAGACCCGCTTGGAAGTATTCCTCGGGGATCCCAACTCGGAGACCCTGCACCGAGGTGTCCGTCTCCAGCCCCTGGTGACACGGTGTTGCGGCGCGCGCGCTACAGGTAGAGTCCCGGGAGTCGGGGCCGGCGATGGCGTCGAAGAGCAGCGCGGCGTCCGCCACGTCGTTGGCGAATGGGCCGATGACATCCAGGCTGGACGCGAAGGCGACCAGGCCGTATCGCGAGACTCTCCCATAGCTGGGCTTCATCCCCACGACTCCGCAGAACGCTGCTGGCTGGCGGATCGAGCCGCCAGTGTCGGTTCCGAGCGCCAACCAGCTCAACCCGGCGGCGACACTCGCCGCGGAGCCTCCACTCGAGCCACCGGGGGCACGCGACGGGTCCCACGGGTTTCGCACTGGGTAGAACCCGGAGTTCTCGTTGGAGGAGCCCATGGCGAACTCATCCAGGTTGGTCTTGCCGATCAGGATTGCGTCTTCCGCGCGGAGTCGTTCGATGACTGACGCATCGTAGGGGGGCCTCCATCCAGATTCGACGCGCCCGTCACGGGTCAGCATCTTGGACGCGCAGGTGGTGGGTGCGTCGCGGGTGGCTAGCAGGTCCTTGATCGCGATCGGCACGCCGGCCAGCGTGCCGAGCGCCTCTCCTGCGGACCGCCGACGGTCTACAGCGCGCGCTTGTGCGAGGGCGCTGTCCCGGTCGACGTGTAAGAACGCTCCCAGGGCGGATTGCTCCTCGATGCTCTCCAGGGCGGCGATCGTCGCGGCCTCGGCACTCAGACCCCCTCGCACCTCCTGTGCGAGTCGTCGTGCCGAAATCATCCCTCCTCCACGAACCGAGGGACCGCAAACGCGCCATCGCTGGCACGGGGTGCCTCCCGCAGGGCAGTCTCTCGATCCAGGGGCGGGATCACCTCATCGGGTCGAGAGGGGAGCTCGGGCACGGCCAGGTGGGTCAGGGCCTGCACGCCTGCGGTCTCGAGCTCACTGAGGGTGTCCACATACTCGAGGATCCTGGAGAGGTCCTTGCGGAGCGCGTCGATTTCATCGGCCTCGAGCTCGAGCCGGGCGAGGCGGGCGACGTGCTGGACCTGTTCTTTGGTGATGCTCACGGGGCGCGGAGCTTAGCCGGAAGGCACCCAGCTGCCGAGGTCTGCTCCGCGCAATCAGCGGTGACGGTCGCGTGGCCGGGCGCGCTTTGCGCGGTTGGGG
This sequence comes from Polyangia bacterium, assembly GCA_030433055.1. Classification (GTDB taxonomy): domain Bacteria; phylum Myxococcota_A; class Polyangia; order Polyangiales; family Polyangiaceae; genus JAHBVY01. Next base: position 2,044 of record JAUILJ010000122.1, on the reverse strand, counting down.
GTGGGCGGCCGTGTTGCTCGCGTGTGCTAAAGGGATCGGAAAGCCGCAACCTGGGCGAGTATGCTGCCGATGAGCTTCCACGCGGGGCGTGACCCTACTCGACGCGCTCACATGGGTTGCAGCTGGAAAATGTGCTGTTCGTTCGCTCTCTCGCCCTCGGGGAGAAATCAAGCAAGCAACGGTTCGACGTGATCAGGTCGGAGGAAGTTCTACGAGAATTTAGCGATGGTCAGGTGGTCCCTGGCACCCGCTATCGCGTGCTGCGCCTAGTCGGTGCCGGCGGGATGGGGTGCGTCTATGACGTCGAGCACACCGAGCTAGGTAAGCGCTTCGTCCTGAAGTCGCTGCTCAGGGAACTGGCGTCTCGGGAGGATCTGGTTGCGCGGCTGCGCAACGAGTGGCGGGCGCTGGCCAAGCTCGAGCATCCCAACATCGTGAGCGTCACCGACGCTGGAACCAGCTCATCCGGGGTGCCGTTCTACGTGATGGAGCGGCTCGAAGGAGAGACGCTCGCCTCGCGTCTGAAGCGTGAAGGGCCGATCCACCCGGCAGAGGCCGCTCGAGTCGCGACGGAGATTCTCGAGGGGCTGACCGCCGCCCACGAGATTGGGATCGTTCATCGGGACGTGAAGCCACCGAACATCTTTCTGCAGCGCGACGGCAGCGTGAAGCTCCTGGATTTCGGGATCGCCAAGGTTCACTCGAGCGCCATGAACATCACGGGGCGTGGGGTGGCGGTAGGCACACCACGCTACATGTCTCCAGAGCAGGCGCGAGGTGACCGCGTGGACGGCCGTGCGGATCTATACGCCGTTGGCCTGATCCTGTTCGAGATGCTGGCCGGGCTGGGGCCATTCGACAAGCTCGGAGACGGCAACGATCTGCTGTTGGCGCACCTCACTCGGACACCTCCGCAGGTTTCGCAGCACGCGCGCTGGGTGCCCATGGTCCTCGATTCCCTGGTGGCGTCGTTGTTGGCGAAGGATCCTCGCCAGCGCCCTGCGAGCGCGCGGGCTGCTGCCCAGGAGCTTCGACGTTTCCTCGCGGCACCGCAGCCCGCCCCCGCTACCAGCGCGGTCTCTCCGGATTCGCAGCTGCTCAAGGAGACGGCGAAGGCGACTCCAGCGCAGCTCGGAACGCCCACCGCTCGAGATGGCCTGGCGGCTCAGTCGATGCAGTACCATGCGCCGGTCTCGAGCCAGGTCCCGAGCTGGGCAACTCGGGGAGAGACGACTCACATCGATGTCGCACCGACCTCGCCCGCTGGTCATGAGCCAATGGGGCAGTCGCACAACACACGGCCGGAAGCCCCGGCGTTCTCCGAGCGACCCAGCTCCAGCGTGGGTGGGGGAACCGAGCGGATGGATGACGTGCTCGGGGACCGTCCCTGGATCCGCACCCAGCGCCTCGACGAGCTGGAGAATGACACCGCCGTGCCGCCGACGCGCACCGCGGTCAACGCCGTCGGGTTGTCCATCGGCATGGGAACGCCACCGCCCGCGGAGAACACGGTGGTTCCGGCGCCGGGCCGGAGCTCGACGAGGTGGATCGCGGTGGGCGTTGGGATACTCGGGCTCGTGGGGGCGTTGGGGCTGGTGGGTTGGCAGCTCGCCGCTCGAGGTGCGCAGGCCGAACCCGTCGCAACCGGGCCTTCGGCGGAACCGACGCCGGCAGAAGTTCCGACTCCCGCTGCCGAGCCGCCCAAGACCGAGGCGTCGTCCGAGGCGTCGTCCGCGCCGTCAGGGAGCGCTCCGCCTGAAGTCAGCGCGGCGCCTCCGCAGAAGGCCCAGGCCCCGGGAACGGCGCACAGCTCCCAGCGCGCCAGCGCGCAGCCGGCACCTAGCGCAGCGCCGCCAGAGGAGCTGGTCCAGAAGCCGAGGGCTCCGAGACCCCAGCTTCCCGGCTCTGGCCTCGACGTCGGCAGTGGCCTGTAGAACGACGTTCCAGGTTGGCTCCATTCGGACCCCTCCAAGAACGAAAATTTCGGACCTGTCGCTTTACTGAGCACAGATCATGCCGTAAGTTCCGCGCCCCGCTGGGCCTA
>JAUILJ010001033.1 GCA_030433055.1 Polyangia bacterium | reverse complement strand
GCTGGCGGAGACGCGGAAGGTCTTCGAGCGCTTGAACATCCAGGCCGAAGATCTCGAGACCGTGACGATCGGCGGCTTCGTGGCCGAGCAGCTGGGGCGCGTCCCCAAGGCAGGTGATGCCGTGGAGTTCGCCGGCTTCACCTTCAAGGTGCTGGCGGCGTCGCCCAAGCGCGCCGAGCGCGTAGAGATCCGTCAGGGCCCACGCAGCATGGCGCCGCCGAACTGATCGCGTTAGCCCGCGGCGGCGGCCCGTTTCAGGTCGTCGCTCACGTCGTCATCCTTCGCGAGCGCGTTCACCATTTCGGCGATCGTTCCGAGCCGGATGATTTCCTTGCCGTTCTCGTACGGCATGCCGTCGATCGCGAAGCGAAAGACGCCATAGCCTGCGTCGGAGTCATCGGCGATGAGGATGAGCATCTCCGAGCCGCCGCCATCCATGCCGATGATGACGCCTTCCGCCTCACCCAGATCGAAACCTGCAAGAGCCTCTCGCGCTTCGTCGTAGGAGTCGTCGAGCACCTCGACGCTGGTCTCGAACTTCCCGAGATCGTCCATCCAGAGGTGAGAGGCCGTGGAATGTACGAACGCGGCGAGCGGAGCTGAGGTGAGCTCCGCGGCCAGGCTCAGCAGGTGCTCCTGTGGCTTGGGAGTCGGAGCGCAGCCACGAATGGCTGCCAGGAGCGTCGCCAGGCTCGGTTCCAGATCTGCGGTGTCGTAGGGGTACTCCATCGGACGAGGATATCGAACCGTCGCTGGCACCACGAGCCGAGAGATCTTCGGATCGCGAGCCCAAAGCGCAGGCTCGAGCCCCGCTCACGGGTTAGAGTCGACGGGCATGGGAATCGAGCGTTGGGAGCGGCGGTCGGCGTCGGCGAGGCGTTGGTCGCGAGCGGTGAGCGTCGGCTTGGTGAGCGTCGGCTTGGCGGCGGCTTGCGCAGATCACGACGCAGCCGAGTGCACGAGCTACGACTGCGACTCGATCGAGAACCTCGGCGGTAGCGGCGGCACAGGCAGTGCTGCGGGGCCCGGTTTCCCGTGTGAAGTCTACGAAGTACTGCAGCGCAAGTGCTTGCGTTGCCACGGGGATCCAACGGAGAACGGAGCGCCGTTCACGCTCGCGACCTGGCAGGACACTCAGGCGGATTACCTCGGCGAGCCGCGCTGGATGGCGATGCAGAACGCGGTGGAGACCGACTTCATGCCCGCGACGTTCTTCAACGACTCGAAGACACCACTCGTGCCTCCCGTGGAGGGGCTCACGCCGAACGAGAAGCAGGTCCTGCTAGACTGGTTCGAGAGCGGAGCACCCAGCGCCAACCCAGGCTGCGAGTTCTAGGGTTGCGTGGGATGACGGGCCTGGGGGTGAGACGCGCCGGCGTTCAAATATGGACATTGTTTGTCCTAGCGAGCCCTGGCTAACTCAAAGGAAATCCAGCATATTCCGTTGAGTCAGCGGGGCACGCCGGAGACTCGGTAGCTCACGCTGAGAGCACTGAATTGACATCTGAACGGCTGAACAGTATTTGTTCAGGCGTTCGCAGGACTAACAGCCGAGACTCGCTCCCCAGAGCACACAGCGACACAACGAGTACGCCGCTCGTGCAGCGCGCCGGAGATCAGACAGGAGACGCCATGATGGACGACAAGGAAAAAGCCAAAGCCCTCGAGCTCGCCGTTGCCAGCGTGGAGAAGGAGTTTGGTCGCGGTGCGATCATGCGCCTGAAGGACGGCGAGAAGATTGGCGCGGATGTACCTGTCGTCCCCACGGGTTCCCTCGGGCTCGATCTCGGGCTTGGGATCGGTGGCTATCCCCGCGGCCGCATCGTCGAGATCTTCGGACCGGAGTCGAGCGGTAAGACCACGTTGACGTTACACGCCATCGCGAGCGTTCAGCGCCAGGGAGGCGTTGCGGCGTTCATCGACGCCGAGCACGCGCTGGACGTCACCTACGCGCGTCGCCTGGGCGTGAAGACCGACGAGCTCTTGATCAGCCAGCCCGACTATGGTGAGCAAGCGCTGGAGATTGGCGAGATGCTGGTGCGCTCCGGTGCTGTCGACATCATCGTCGTCGACTCGGTCGCGGCGTTGGTTCCCAAGGCCGAGATCGAGGGCGACATGGGCGACTCCCACGTTGGTCTACAGGCGCGCTTGATGAGCCAGGCGTTGCGCAAGCTGACTGGGTCAGTTTCCCGTTCGAGTACGCTGTTTTTCTTCACCAACCAGATCCGCATGAAGATCGGTGTGATGTTCGGTAGCCCCGAGACGACCACCGGTGGCAACGCCCTCAAGTTCTACTCTTCGGTTCGTCTCGACGTGCGTCGTATCGGCGCCATCAAGGAGGCCAACAAGGACAAGAAGGGCGAGATGTCGGTCGTGGGCAACCGCACTCGCGTGAAGGTGGTGAAGAACAAGATGGCACCTCCTTTCCGCGAAGTGGAGT
>JAUILJ010000121.1 GCA_030433055.1 Polyangia bacterium | reverse complement strand
CTCGATTTCGGTGAGGCGATGGGCGGGCACCCGGCGGAAAAGAATCGCCATGAGGATGGCTTCGAGTACGTGTGGGACTGGGAGAATCAGCCACGGGCACTGGTGTCGCTCGGGCTGTGGAAGCGGCCCTGGGAAAACGTCAAGGACACCCCCTGGCTGTCTGTCGGACCGTTCGCCGCGGAGCCGTTCGACCCCCACGACTGGCGAGAAGCCTACCCGTACTGGCCCTTCTACGAGCTGGACGAAGTGGACGCGTTCTGGGCGGCCAAGCTGGTGATGCGCTTCGATCGACCCATTCTCGAGGCCGTCGTGAAGAAAGGGCAGCTGAGCGACCCGGACGCCGCCGCCTACTTGGTCGATACGTTGCTCGCTCGTCGCGGCAAGGTGGGCAAGGCGTACCTCGAAGCGCTGTCACCTCTGGATGATTTTCACCTCGAGACGGGCCCGGGGGGCGGTCACCAGCTGTGCGCCGTGGACCTCGGGCTGGTGTATCGCGTCGCGCGCTCGGGCGTGGTCGAAGTGCTCGACACGGACGGCAACGTTCGGAGCGAGCACACGGTGCACAGGAACGGGGAGGTCTGTGTCCCCGTGAAAGGCGACGGTTACCTGGTCAGCAGGCTGCGGGTCGTGCGTGGCCGCGACGTGAAGCCCGCCATGCAGGTCCACTTTCGGCTCGACGGCAAGCCGCGCATCCTCGGGCTGATCCGCAAGGAACACTGACTTTGTCACGTCCTGCATGACGCCTGTCGCGTCCTGCATGGCGCCCAGCAGCCAGCGATCCGATATGGCCAGCCATGTCCTTCGCCACTCGATACGTCGCGCCTGCCCTGCTTGGCGTTGGCGCCTTTTGCGTATCCGCCACCTTCACCACCACCGGCCATGCTCAATCGACGGACAGCGTCCAGACTCAGGCGGCCATGGATGACTGGTACGCCGATGAACGACGAGACGCGTATCTGTTCCTGGGCGTGGGCGTGGCCACGATTGGCGGAGGCACCTTCCTCGCCACGCGCGATGACGATCTGGCCAGGGGCGCGGGCTTCACCACGATCGGCCTGGGCGTGCTGACCAGCCTCCTGGCAGTCACCTACAACCTGGCGCTCGATCCCAAGCATGATGAACTCAGCGACGACCTGAAGCGCGATCCGAGCGGCTTCAAGCAGCGGGAGACGGAGCGACTCAGGGGGATCGCTGATCGCTTCGACCTCTATCGCTGGGCAGAAATCGGGGCGATGTTCGTCGGAGCGGGGCTCGCGAGCTACGGCACTCTGAGTGAGAAGGAGGCTTTCACCGGCGCTGGCATGGCGCTCGCTGGAGAGGCGCTGGTGCTCATCACCTTGGACTACTTTGCGAGCCGTCGGGTGCACCGCTACCTCGATGTCGTCGAGCATTTCGAACCTGGAGCGTCGAGCAGCTCCCTAGGCGCCGGGACTGGCTTCATGCTTCAACACCAAGGCGTGTTCTAGCGCAGTGTTCTGGCGGAGCGCCCTAGCGGAGCGCCCTAGCGGAGCGCCCTAGCGGAGAGCGCTGGTCGCATGGACAGACCTGCGCCATTGGGTTGGAGACTCACCCGTCCAGCGCTTGAAGGCGCGGGCGAACGCGCTCGCATCCTCGAAGCCGAGCTCCAGCGCGATCTCGGCGATGCTGCGCGGGCTGTGATGCAGCTGCTCCTCGGCGCGGCGTCTTAGCGTCTGCTCCAGGAAAGTGCTGTAAGTGAGCCCGCGCTCGGCGAGCCGCCGCTGGAGCGAGCGCGCTCCGAGACCCAAGCGGCGAGCCAAGGCTTCCACCTTTGGCCTTCCGCGTGGCAATGCTTCGAGCGCCAACGCGGACAAGCGCGCCAACATCAGATCTTCGTCGGGCAGCCGATCCTGGGCATCGCGAGCCGCGCCGCGGAGCACCTGCGCCAACTCTGGGGCGCGCCCGAGCAACGGCAGGTCCAACGCCTCTGAAGGCAACTCGACGAAGTTGTGGCTCTGGTCGAAGACCGCCTTACAACCGAGCGCTGCTGGGTAGGCATCCGCGTAGTCGGGTCTCGAGTGCATGAGACCCACCCGCTCCGCGACCACCGGCTTGCCGGTGACTCGAGCCGCCAGCGAGGCATACGTCGCCACCCAGCTGTCGCTGAGCGCGGCTGGCCACTGCAGCCCGTCCAGAGACGCGATCTGGAGGCGCAGCCGGCGCCCCGTGGACAGCTCGATGCGCGTCTGGCGGCTCATCAGCACGTGATGCTCGACAATCTGGCTCAGCGCGTCCCCGATCGTCTCCGAGCTCGCCGCCAGGAAGCCCAGCAACCCGAACGTCTCTGGGAGCGCGTAGCGCCGCCCCACCTCGAGCCCGATGTCGGGTGAGCCGGTCAGCCTGGGTAACGCCTCCCAGAGCCTGGCGTGCTGTCGGTCGGTGATGCGGGCCCTGGGGTCCGCGAGCAGCTCCGGACTGATCCTCGCGGCAGCGAGCAGCGCGTCGCGCACGCCATGGACCTCAGCCGCGCGCAGCGCTGAGCGAGCCACGTCGAGCGCAACGCTACCTCGAGCCATCGAGAGTGCAGGCTATCACGCGTGCTCCGTGGCAGGGGGCAGACCATGCAGCACCCGCATCCCGAGGCGCAGCGTTTTCACCCACCAGGACCAGCGCGCTGGGTGCTTCACCTCACCGGTCAGGGCGCGCTCGGCATTGTCCAACGCGTCTTCGAGCAAAGCGTCATGCAAATAGCGGATCACCAGCCGCCAGTACATGCCACGCTTGAAGCCGCCGCGCGCCTTCAGTCCGTGACGCAACAGGGCACCTCCTGGCCGCGGCACCACCTCGAACCAGTGGTGTCCGTCGAAACCAGTCTCCGGCAAGAAGCGAAAGCTGATCTGGCGGCCCGGCTCGTACGACTCGATCGTGTAGCGGACCGGCCCGTGGCCCCCGGCGGCGCCCTCGGCGAGCGGACCCGCGAAGCGCATCGCGGGCCAGGTCTCGTGGGGCCATAGCCGATCTGCCGACCCTGCCAGGCCGTCCAGCAGCGACGCCGCGTGCTCCGGGTTTCCAGCCAACCAGCGCTCGTGAATATTGTCGAATTCCATGACTATTTCTCCTTCGCGCTGGCGATGACTGCGTCCGCCGCAGCCGCCACCAGTCGCGCTAGTTCCTCTGGGAAACGCTCCCCGCGTCCGAGTCGGCCGCGCACTGCGCCATACGGGATCTCAATCACCGCCAGGCGGATCGCGTCCTGAGCCCGCTGCGAGACGCGCCCGAACCAGCGCCGACACAGCACCTTCAGCCAGTCGAAGATGTCCGCCTGCAGGCGCTCCGCGCGCTGCGCGAGCTCCTCCGGCATGCCGCCGGAGAGGAACTCGCTCCGCCGATACAGCGCGAGCAGCTTCGCGTCATGGGGGTGCTGCTGCACCCACTCCACGAAGTAGGCGGCGATCTCTCCCGCCGTCACGTCCTCCCGCGATCCCACCTCGAGGTACGGCGCCTGAAACGCCGCGACCGCGTCCAGCAGCACGTGCGCCAGGATCAGCTCCCGAGAGCGAAAGCGATGATAAACGGAGCCGATCGGCGCCCCCACCCGGCTTGCAATGGCACCCACCGTAGCCGCCGCGGGCCCGCCTTCGAGCACCAGCTCGCGGGCCGATGCAATCAGCTGCTGGTCACTGAACTTAGCAATGCGAGCCACCATTCTAGAATGGTGGCTCTAATTGAGAACGTCAAGGGCCGAACGCTGTGCCGGCCCCGATTCAGCGGTCTGCGACCACAATGCCTAGATGAGTCGCGAACCTCGTCGCGCGCCCCACCTCGGCGGAGAGCCCCTCACCGACCTCCGCCGCGCTGCGATCTTCGGTCACCCGGAACCCATGCTGCGCGAGCAGTACGCTCATCGCCGAGGGCGTGTACGTCGACCGAAATGGCTCCCCCAGCCGCGCCACGAAGAGGTTCACCAGCTTCAGCACCCAGGCCGGCCGGTGATAGACGATGATCAACCGGCTGCCCGGCGCCGAGCGATCGTGAATGACGCTCAACGTCGCCTCGACCTGGTTGGGGGTGAGGTACATCACGACGCCTTCCCAGATCCAAGTCGTTGGCGCAGCAGAGTCATGCCCGGCGGCTTCGAGTCGCTCGTTCAAATCGTCACGAGTGAAGTCGACGGCGACGAAGTGGACTTCCCTGGCGCGCTGCTCGAGCTCCCCCACTGCCTCGCGCTTGGCACGCTGAGTGTCCGGGTGATCGACCTCGAATACGCTCACCTCCGACAGCTCCGGCATGCGCCACGCGCGGCCATCCAGGCCAGCCCCCAGGATCACGAGTTGCCGCGAGGATGTCCCTTTCACAGCATCGTCGACGGCGACGGTGCGAGCGGCCTGCACCAAGCCATTTCGCTTCAAGTGCGCCCGCGTGATGTTGCGCTTGATGCCCCGCACGGGCTTGCCCTCGAGCGCCGCGCGGACTTCCCTGGCTGCCTCCATGGGGAGCAACCCGAGCGCGGTCGGATCACTGAAGCCCGGACACGCGTGAGCTGCGTGCGCCCAGGCGCGCCCCTGACAGACCAACACCGCCGTTTGACTCGCTTGTCCCGACTTCATGCACCGACCTCCCGCTGAGGGAAGCCGAGCATACGCCACCATCCGCCTGCCTGGGCGCAGGCAGCGCCCCCGAAGCCCGCTCGGGGGCGCTGCCCGACCGGAGCAGCGGACGCTGCAGCAGCCGGCCAGGCAGCAGCGGACGCTGCAGCGTCCGAGCTACGCCGCCACGGAAACGCTGAGCAGTGCTTCGCGGGTCGCCTTGTGCAAGCTCCCCATCAGCTGCGTGTCGGCCATGAGCGCTTCGCGCGCCTTCTCGCGGCCTTGGGCGAAGCTCTTGCCATCCCGAGCGTAGTGGGCGCCGTTCTTGGCCACCGCGCCGGTCACCACCGCGGCGTCGAGTAAGTCTGCGGCGGCATCGATCCCCGTGCCCCAGCGAATGTCGAACTCCGCTTCAGTGAAGGGCGCGCCCACCTTGTTCTTCACCACCTTCACCCGCGTGCGGTTTCCGACCACGCTGTCCCCTGACTGCACCTTGCCGATGCGCCGCACGTCGAGGCGCACGCTCGAATAGAACTTCAGCGCCGTACCGCCGGTCGTGGTCTCCGGGTTGCCGAACACCACGCCGATCTTCTGGCGCAGCTGATTGATGAACATCAGCGTGGTGCCCGTGCGGGACGCGGCGCCGTTCAGCTTGCGCAGCGCCTGGCTCATCAGCCGCGCCTGCAGTCCCATGTGAGAGTCGCCCATGTCGCCTTCGATCTCCGCTCGGGGCACCAGCGCCGCCACGGAGTCGATCACGATCAAGTCGACCACGCCGCTCTTGGTGAGCAGCTCCACGATGTCTAGAGCCTGTTCGCCGTTGTCAGGCTGGGACACCAGCAGGCCGCCCAAGTTCACGCCGATGCCCTTGGCGTAGCGCAGGTCGAAGGCGTGCTCCGCGTCAATGAACGCCGCAACGCCGCCTGCGGCCTGGAGCTGAGCGATGGCGTGCAGTGTGAGCGTCGTCTTCCCGCTCGATTCCGGCCCGAAGATCTCGATCACCCGTCCTCGGGGGTAGCCTCCCACGCCGAGCGCCTTGTCCAGCGCCAGCGATCCCGACGGAATCACCTCCACCGGATCCACCGTCTGGTCGTCGCCCAGGCACATGATGGCGTTCTTGCCGAACTGCTTCTCCACGGCCCCCATCACCTCGCGCACCTCTGCGAGCTTCGGCGGCGGTGGGTCGACGCGAGCTGGCTGGGTGGGCTCCGCCTTGGCCAGGCTTGGCTTCACCGGCTCCGGTTTGCCCTGCTCGGGCTTGGCGTTCTTGATGTCTTTGCTCTTACTCTCTGTCTTGTCTTTCATCGCACTTCTCCTATTGCCACACGGCAAATTACGTCCGCAGCGGCTACGCACGCGGCGGTTCAAATCGGCTCACGGTCGAGCAAGCGGCCCGGCACGACTTCAATCACGTGGGCCTTGCGTACCCGCGCAGCCCCCTCCAAGTCGGCGATGCTGCGAGCGACACTCAGCACCCGCACGAAGGCGCGGGCAGACAGCCCGAGCTGGTTGACAGAGCGGGTGAGCACCGCGGTGGCGTCACGGTCGGGTTTCGCGACCTGCTCCACCTCCTTCGCTGAGAGCTGCGCGTTGCACGAGGCGCTGGTCTGCCCCGAAGCTTGCCGCTCGAGCTGGAGCTGCCTGGCAGCGTTCACCCGCTTGCGCACTTGCTCGGAGCTCTCCCCCAAGCGGCGCCCGGTCAGCGCCTCGACCGCTACCGGTTGCACCGACACGTGAACGTCGAGACGATCCAGAAGGGGCCCCGAGAGCCTCGAAAGGTAGCGCTTTCGCTGCATCTCCCCGCAACGACAGTGCCTCCGAGGGTGCCCATAATATCCGCACGGACATGGATTGACCGCCGCCACTACCATGGCGCGCGCCGGAAACACCGCGCGCGCCCGCGCTCGGCTGACCAACACCGTGCCGTCTTCGAGCGGCTGCCGGAGGCTCTCGAGCGTGCTGCGGCGAAACTCCGCCAGCTCATCTAGGAACAGCACGCCGTGATGCGCCAGGCTCACCTCCCCAGGGCGCGGCAGCTCCCCGCCTCCCACCAGCGCCGCATCGCTCACCGAGTGGTGCGGCGCACGAAACGGCCGCCGACTCACGACGCCGCGCGACGCCTCTACCAAGCCCGCGACGCTGTGGATCGCCGTCGCCTCGATGGCCTCGCTGAACGAGAGCGGCGGCAGGATGCTGGGCAAGAGCCGCGCGAGCAGCGTCTTGCCACCGCCTGGCGGCCCGATCATCAACAGGTTGTGGCCACCCGCAGCCACCACCTCCAGCGCGCGACGCGCCAGGGACTGGCCGCGAACATCCGACAGGTCGAGGTCGCGGCTCTCCGTGGGCTCAGGCTGAAAGTCCGTGAGCGGTACCACCGGCAGGCGCCGCTCCCCAAGCAGGTGCCCATACACGGCCGCCAGATCTTCCGCAGCCAGCACCTGCATGCCCTCCACCAGGCCCGCCTCACGGCAGTTTCCCTGAGGTACTATCGCCACGTGCAGGCCTCGCGCCCTCGCGCCTTCGAGCTGCGGGAGCACACCGCGCACAGGCTGCAACTCTCCCCCCAAGGAAAGCTCGCCGAGCACCAACACGCCCTCGAGGCGCTTGGGATCGAGCTTACCGATCGCTCCCAGCACGCCAAGTGCCATCGCGACGTCCAGGCTCGCGCCGCTCTTGCGCAGATCGGCGGGGGCGAGGTTCACCGTCAGGGCATACTCGTCCACGAGGATACCGAGCCGCGCCAGGGAGCTGGTGATGCGCACCCTCGCTTCTCGCACCGCCGCGTCCGCCAGGCCGACGAGCTGGAAGAGCGAAGGCCCTCGGGTGCAGCATACTTCCACGCGGATAGCGTGGGCCTCGAGCCCGATCAGCGCGCTGGCCTCGACGCAGCACAGGCCGAGCGGCTTGCCCTGGATGGGCGCATTGTTACTGGCGACGGCAACCATGGCCGCCGCTTAGGCAGGATGCGTGCCGCGGGCAGCCACGCGCCAAGACCCCGCAATCGCCGCGAGCGGGGCTCCGGCTCTCAGTGGCGAGGCTGGCGGACTGGCGGCATCGCCGATTTGAGCCCTGATGCGTCAGGCGCCGAAGTGGGCACCCCTAGCGGCGGCTCTTCATCGGCGGCTTGCGCTTCGTGCTCCGCAAACGGCAACCGCCCCAGCGCCTGATCGATCCCTACTGCATCCATGAAGTCTCGCGTGTGCACGATGTAGCCGCCTCGCACCCGCAAGACCAACAGCCCCGTCAGGCTCACGCGTTTCCCCGTGGCACGTACGGTAGCCTGGGCGCGCCACTGTGCGGTGACCAGCTCGGCGTCGGCGCCATCCATCACGAATTCGTTCTCGATGCGCGCGATGTCCAGGGGATGACTCGCCCAACCCTGTCGATAAGCGGCGCGCACCGCCTCGCGCCCGAAGAGCTTCTGCGGGCGCCCGGGAGTGGCGAAGCCAAACTCGTGCACGCTGTCTTCCGCGTACAGGTCAGCGAGAGCATCCGCGCTCTTGAGCAACATCGCCTGGTAGTAGTCGCTGAGCAGCGAGCGCGCCGAGCCCACCGCGTGACGCCGAGCCTCGGCCAGCGCCTCTGGATCGAGGTACTCCCTGAGGCTCAGGATCTCGCCGTGGCGGGCCTCGAGCACCAGCACGCCGCTCACGCTGAACGGGCGTACCACCGAGCCCGCGGTGCCCTGCAGCTGGTACTCGGCCACCACGCAGCCGTCGCTCGCGCGCTTGCTCGAGGTTTGGCGGAAGCTCTGGGCACGCAGCGGCGAGCTGTCCCAGGTCTCGTCAGCACGAGCACGGATCGCCTCCCGGCCGACGAATGACAGTCCAGCGAACGGAAACTCGAGGCGCCCCCCTTCGCAGAACAGCGCGGCAAACGCGTCGGCATCTCGATTCAACATCGCCTCCTGAAAGGCCTCCAACAACTCTTCCGGGGTTCTTGCTGCGTTGCTCATGGGACCTCCATCGCTCGCGGGACCGCCGCCCGCCAGCTCGGCTGGAGCTTAACGGAATCCGGATTCCGTTTAAATCCCAAATCGGGCACAATGGCGAGGATGGCCAAAGCCCCGGCAACACCCGCGAAGACCGCCAAGAGTGGGGACAAAGCCCCGCGCGGCGGGCGGCGCGCCGACGCCGTGCGCAATCGTCAGCACGTGCTCGAGGTCGCGCAGGCGGTGTTTGCGGAGGCGGGTCTCTCGGTGCCCATCGATGAGATTGCCAAGCGGGCGGGCGTCGGCGTGGGCACGGTGTATCGCCACTTCCCCACCAAGGAGGCGCTGTTCGGCGCCATCCTGCAGCACCACATGGAGCACATCGCGGAGCACGCGGAGGCCCTGCTCGACAAAGCGGATGCAGGCGTCGCGCTGTTCGAGCTGCTGCACACGATGGCGCGGGAGAGTCACAAGAAGAAAGACTTCATCCACGCCCTCGGTGGCTATCCAAGCGGCGAGGTCAAGACCGCCAAGAAGCGCTTCGTCGCCGCCTTCGAGGCCCTGGTCAAGCGTGCCCAGCGCGCTAAAGAGCTGCGCCCCGACGTCACGGCCGAAGACGTGATCATGCTGTCCAAGAGCGTGTTCGGAAGCGGGGAGCAAGACGAAGCCACCCGCACACGGCGGTTGCAGGTGCTATTCGATGGCCTCAAGGCGACCGCCGCCGCGGTCAAGTCAGCCACGCGGACCAAGGCGAAAAAGAGCTAAAAACCGCCGGAACGCTGTGTCCCAACGCGAGCGCTTGTGTCGAACGCCGTGCCTTCGCACCCTCGAGTGATGTCGGAACAAGCAGCCAAGAAGCCCGCCAAAGTTGCCAGCTGGAACGACCTGGAAGACCGCAGGCCGGCGTATGCCCTGGTCGGGGACGTGGACCTGGTGGTGATCCGCTACGACGACCAGGTCTCCGTGCTGTACGGGCGCTGCTTGCATCGCGGTGCCCTGCTGGCGGACGGCTCCGTGGATGACCAAGACAACCTAATCTGTGGCCTCCACGGCTGGGATTACCGCGTGGATACAGGCGTCAGCGCATACAACAACCGTGAGGTGCTCACCAAGTTCGAGTCCTGGGTGGAAGAGGGCAGCGTCTTCGTCGACGAGATGGAGATCGCCGCCTTCGCCCACAAGCACCCCCAGCCCTATGATCGCAGGACGTACCTCGGGTTGTATCAAGATCCTCACGGAACGCCTCAAGAGCCCTACAACGGCCACATCCAAGAGCTGGCCAACAATGGGCTCGCGGGGGTTGGGCACCACGGTGAGACGAGCGCGATGGGCATTGCGCTAACCGAATTACCGCGCTGGAAGGACATCCAGCTGCTGACCGCTCAGCTCTGGCGCCAGCCCCTGCTCGATGACGCGCCCGTCGCCACGGAGGTGGTGATCGGTCCCCGCGCCAAGCGACCGCTTAAGCTCGACATTCCCCTCTTCGTGAGCGACATGAGCTTCGGCGCCCTGAGCGAAGAAGCCAAGACCGCTCTGGCCATGGGTGCCGAAGGCGCGGGCACCGGGATTTGCTCCGGGGAAGGCGGCATGCTGCCCGAAGAGCAAGCCGCGAACAGCCGCTACTTCTATGAGCTGGCGAGCGCGAAGTTCGGCTGGTCCCTCGACAAGGTCAAGCGCGTGCAGGCCTTCCACTTCAAGGGCGGGCAAGGCGCCAAGACGGGCACCGGCGGGCACCTGCCCGGCGTGAAGGTCAAGGGCAAGATCTCCGAGGTGCGCGGCATTCCGGAAGGAAATGCTGCGATCAGCCCTAGCACCTTCACGGACCTGCACAGCGCCGCAGACTTCCGCCGCGTCGCCGACGAGGTGCGTGACGCCAGCGGTGGGATCCCCATCGGCTTCAAGCTGAGCGCCCAGCACATCGAGCGGGACATCGATTTCGCGCTGAGCGCCAGCGCGGACTACATCATCCTGGACGGGCGCGGCGGAGCGACGGGCGCGGCGCCCATCATCTTCAAAGAGAACATCTCGGTACCGACGATGATCGCACTGGCCAGAGCCCGCCGCCACCTCGACGCGGTAGGAGCAAAAGACGTCACGCTGGTCATCACCGGTGGTCTCCGCACGGAAGGCGACTTCGTCAAGGCCCTGGCCCTAGGTGCCGACGCCATCGCCGTGGCCAACTCGGCGATCCAGGCCATCGGCTGCCTCGGCATGCGCGCCTGCCACACCAACAAGTGCCCCGTCGGCATCGCGACGCAAGATCCCAAGCTCAGGAGCCGCCTGAGCATCGAGCGCTCCGCAGCGCGGCTCACCAGCTGGTTCCAGGCCACCACCGAGCTGATGCAGGTGCTGGCGCGCGCGTGTGGCCACGATCACTTCTCGAAGTTCGATCTGCACGATCTGACGACGTACGACCGGGATCTCGCGCATCTGACCGGAGTGCCTTACGCCGGGGTGATGCCCCTCTAAGGCGACCGCCAGCGCCCATTTTTTCGGGATCACCCCACGCGTAACGGCTAGTAGGCGCTCTCCTTGCGCGAAATCGCCCCAGACAGGGGCAAACCAGCGACCGATCGCTGATATGCCAGGCGCCGCCTGGGCATGAGCGGCGACTACAAGAGCGACGAAACCCGCCGGACACACGACGAAAACGCCTAGCCCATCATTCCCGTGCGGAACTATTGCTCGCGATGATCCATTCAGAGCACACTCGAGGGCCCGCTACCCTTGACTCCCACTCCGACTCTGACAAGCTCGGACCCACTCGCGTTGCTCCGTTGGACCAAGACGGCGACGTGGAGGGGGAAACCATGACGCAAGATTTGCTGGAGAAGCTCCAAGCCGCTCGGCACTTCTCAGCGCCCCGAGTGTTCCGCCGCATGCTCGAGGGTGCGGAACTGGACGGGCTGCCCGCGCTGGGAGATCGCGTGAAGTGGTGGTCGCTGAGGCGGATGGCGAGCTGGCAGCCGCCCAGTGACTGGAGCGCTGCTTCTGACGCCGTGCCGTTTGCGCAGACCGCGAACGGTGATCTTTGGTGCTGGTACCCGGGCTGGGCCACGGGAAACACCCCGCCCATCGTGCTGGTGAGCGGCGGCAAGGATGCGCGGCTGTATGCACCCAACTTCGAAGGGTTCCTGTTCCGTCAGCTGCTCGAGCAGCTCAGCGGCGCAGAGGGCCAGAGCCTGGAGCGCGACGAGGCGGAGCTCGAGCGACAGGCGCAGGCGGCGCTGGAGCGCGTACGGCCGTACCTGCGCTCCAACTGGCTCGCGCTGCTCGACGCGGTGAGGGAGCGCCCACTGCGGCGTAACGAACTCACCGGCAGGCTGCAGTTTCTGGAGCCCGAAGAGGCGCGGGAGATCGTGCAGCGTGAGCTGCCTTTCGAGCACCTCAATCCCGGCTTGATGCAGGTCGGCTGAGCCCGGGCCCTGCCGCGCGGAATTTCGCGGCGGATACGTCCCCACGAGTCGAAGTCGAGGCAGGCTCGCGTTGCGCCCCGCGTGCGGATTGGGGACACTCGGAGCATGAGCGTGGGGTGGCCGAATCAACCGGGGCAACCCGGCCAGCCGGGAGCGCCGGGGAACCCGCAGTGGGGCTACGCACCTCCGCCGCCGCTCGAACCACCCCGCCCACAAGGGAGCAGTGTCAAGGGCCCGCCCGCCCCAGCACCGCGCCCCGTCCCCTCGGGCGCCATCGGGTGGAACGCCGGCTTCATGCTGATGTTCGGATCCATGTTCGGCGGGATCCCCATGATCATCTTCTTCGTCTTCATGCTGACGATGCCGATGCCGTGGGAGGACTGGATTCTTGATTACCGCGGGGAAAAATCAGTCGCTCAGGCGCTCAGCGCGCGCGCGACCAACACCTCGGTCAACGAGTCCACTCTGTACGACGTCGACGTCCAGTACAGCGACAAGCAGAACCGCCCCCACCGCGCAACACTGTCGACCCTGAACTACGCCGTCATCAAGGCCCCGGTCACCAAGGCGCCGCTCAACATCGAGTACGACCCAGAGGACTTTGCCCGCGTGCGCCTCCAAGGGGACTCGATCAGCGCGATCGGCTTCATGGCCTTCATGCCCCTAGGCTTCGGCTGCATCGGCATGCCGCTGGTTCTGATTGGGCTCGCGACCGCGCTCGGGCGCCGAAAGGTGTACAAGCACGGCACGCCAGCCCAAGCGCGAATACAAGAGGTCACCGCCTCGGCGTCCTCCCAGAACGATCAGCGGGTCATGATAGCCCACTACTCCTTCCAGACGCCGCGGGGGATCTTCCGTGGCCAGTGGAAGACGGTGACTCCACCCGGAGTCGGCGAAGTGATCTGGGTGCTCTACGACCCCAAGAACCCCAAACGCAGCCTGCCTGCGTGAGCCAGCGACGCGGAGCAGCTCAGTAGCTCTTGCCGTCCACCTGTTTGATCTCCAGCTGGCTGAGGTCGATGTCGTCGAGGCAGCGCACGTTGACGGCGGCCATCTCGACTCCTCCGGGCCCGATTCCGCGCGCAAACGAACGGATCCCGCACTTCGCACAGAAGTAGTGATGGATCACCTGCTTGTTGAACTGGTAATCGGTCAGCCCTTCCTCACCCTGGAGGAGCTTGAACTGCGCGCTGGGCACGAACGCGAGCATCGTCCCGGTCTTCGAACAGATGGAGCAGTTGCAGGTCATCACCTCCCCGAGCTCCAGTTCCACCTCGTAGCGGACCGTCCCGCAGTGACATCCGCCT
>JAUILJ010001032.1 GCA_030433055.1 Polyangia bacterium | reverse complement strand
AGGAAACGCTCACGAAACTCGTCACAAGCGAACAGTCCGTGAACGTAGCATCCGCTGACCCGGCCATCTCTCGAACGAGCGCCGTCCAGGTGCTCCACGCCGCCCGCTGCGTCCCGCAGGCGCAGAAGCGGAGAGTCGGTGTCGGGGCCAGTCGTGTGCCCCACGTGCATCTCGTACCCCGAGACCCTGGCACCGCTCTGGAGGTGTGTACCGTGCACCGCTCGCAGCGTCTTGTGGGGCTGGAGCTCCGTCCTTATGTCGAGCCAACCGAGCCCTGCTCGGTCACTCGGCGGCCCCTCGATCCCTTGCGGATCAGCGACGCGTTCGCCGAGCAGCTGGTAGCCACCACAGATCCCCAGCACGTCACCTCCCCGACGCAGGTGAGCCTCGAGATCCACGTGCCAGCCTTGGGACTCCAGGAACTCCAGATCGGCGAGGGTCGCCTTGGTCCCAGGCAAGATGACCAGCCGCGCGTCGCCTGGAAGCGCCTGGCCTGGCGGCACCATCACCAGATCGACACCTGGCTCCTGCACCAACGGATCGAAGTCGTCGAAGTTGGAGATCCGACTGAGCATGGGCACTGCGATCTTCAAGCCGCGACCGCGGCTGCGAGTGCGCTCCAGCACCACCGCGTCCTCCGCCGGGAGGCGCGAGGCGGCCTTGAGCCAAGGGACGACTCCGAAGCTCTGCCAGCTGGTGCGCGCTTCGATCGCCCGCAGGCCGCCGTCGAACAGGCTCACATCCCCACGGAATTTGTTGATGATGAAGCCAACCACCAGCGCGCGCTCATCAGCGGGGAGCAGCTGGTGAGTGCCTACCAGGGATGCGATCACCCCGCCGCGGTCGATGTCACCGACCAGGGCTACGGGCACCCGCAACGGCAAGGCGAAGCCCATGTTCGCGATATCACCAGCCCGCAAGTTGATCTCCGCTGGCGAACCAGCACCCTCGACGACCACCAGATCGTACGCCCCGCACAGGCGCTCGAAGGACTCGATCACCGGCCCCAGCAGCTGGGCCTTCATGCCCTGGTAGCCCGCGGCGCGGGCGTTGCCGAGCACCTTTCCCTGCACCACGACCTGTGCGCCCACGTCGGACTGCGGCTTCAGCAAGACCGGGTTCATGTCGACGTCGGGTTCGAGCCGCGCGGCGCGCGCTTGCAGCGCCTGGGCGCGCCCGATCTCGCCGCCACCTGGGCACACGGCGGCGTTGTTGGACATGTTCTGGGGCTTGAACGGTGCGACCCTCAGCCCGCGGTTTACTGCCGCACGGCAAAGGCCAGCGACGAGGAGTGACTTGCCCACGTCCGAGCCAGTGCCTTGGAGCATCAGCGCCCGAGCCATCAGCGACTCCTCTCCGGAGCGCTCGGTTGCGCGGGCTCGCGCGAAGGGCCCATCATTCGGCGTCGGTGGACGGCGCTCCCGCGGGCCGCGCTTCCGCTGGCTGCGAGCCGACGCAGGGCAACGCGTGGGCCTGTGCAAACGCCTGGAGATCGCTGAGCGCGCGATCGGCCATCGCCAGATAGCGGTCGCGCTTCTTCAGGCGCTTTCCCCTGGCATCTCTGGCTTCAAACGCCGCGAAGTGACTGAAGGTGATGTTGGAGGGCTGGTAGTCCTCGGGGTTGCGCCTCAGCTGGGTGAGCAGCCCCGCGTGAGCCGTGGTCTCCGGCGGCAGGGTCGGCTCACGCCCTTGCAGGCGCTCCGCAATGAAATGCGCCGCCAGCCAGCCGCCCGCCGCGCTCTCCACATAGCCCTCGGTGCCGCTGATCTGGCCCGCAAAGTAGACGCCCGCGTGGCCCTTGAGCTGCATCGTTTCATCAAGGAAACGCGGTGCGCAAATGAAGGTGTTGCGATGTACTGCGCCGAAGCGCTGAAACTCCGCCTGCTCGAGCCCTGGGATCATCCGAAAGACGCGCTTCTGCTCAGGCCACGCCATGCGCGACTGAAAGCCCACCAGGTTGTACGCGCTGCCCGCTTCGTCTTCCTTGCGCAGCTGGACGACGGCATACGGCCAGCGCCCGGTGCGCGGATCGGTGAGCCCCGCGGGCTTCATCGGGCCGAACGCCAGCGTCTTGATACCGCGCTCCGCCATGACCTCGATGGGCAGGCAACCCTCGAAGTAGCGCACCTTCTCGAACTGCTTCGGCTCCACCTTGCGCGCGGCGAGGACCTCCGCGACGAATGCCTCGTATTGCTCCTTGTTGAAGGGGCAGTTCACGTAAGCCTTCTGGTCGGCTTCGGTCTCCCCCTTGTCCCAGCGCGAGGCAACGAACACCCTGTCCCAGTCGATGCTGTCGGCGCTCACGATGGGCGCGATGGCGTCGTAGTAAGCCAGGCTACCCTCGCCGAGCAAGGCCTCGAGTGAGGTCGCCAAGGTATCGCTCGTGAGTGGCCCCGTGGCGATGATCAGCGGCCGCTCCTCGGGGAGGCTTCCTACCTCGCCGT
>JAUILJ010000120.1 GCA_030433055.1 Polyangia bacterium | reverse complement strand
GCAGCTGCTCGAAGGCCGCCAGATCCAAGATGGGCACCCCGAGGTCTTCGGCCTTGGTCACCTTCGACGCGCCCGGTGACTCGCCGACCACCAGCGCCGTCGTCTTCTTCGACACCGAGCCGGGCGACTTGCCGCCCCGGGAGGTGATGGCCTCGGCGGCGCCGTCGCGGGTGTAGCCCTCCAGCGTGCCGCTCACCACGATCGACTTCCCCAGGAGGACCTGCGGCTGATCCGTGACGGGCTGTACGGTACCGGGCCCTTCGCCTACCTCAACAAGCAGTTCCCCGCGGATGTAGATCTGATGCGCATTGCCGGGCCCGTGGACTCCGTGCAGGAGGCGGACGGCGTCAAAGAACCGGAAAAATGGTACGACGACCCGAACTATCCCAACTGCCAGGGGCGGCTTCAGGAAGCTTACATCCTCGATTTCGACAAGAACGCCGACCTTCTGCGCACGCTGGCAGGGCAGTTCGGCATCAGCGGAGCCTCCGCGGACGAGCTCGCGGACAGCTGGACCCACGTCAGTCACGCTGTGATCGGCAGCTTCAAGTCGCCGTTCTTCATCTCCGGTGGTCCCAAGGGAACCGACCCGGCGGCTTCGTTCAACCTGGACTACCGATCCGGTGACGGCGAGGTCCAGAGCGACACGGTGCAGTTCTTCATCACCATCCCGAAAGCCACCGAAGGGCACCATCAGCCGTTCCCGGTGGCGTACTACGGGCACGGCTACACCAGCTCGGACCTCGAACACCTGGGCTTCGCTGGTTCCCTCGCCAAGCAAGGGATCGCCAGCGTCGGCGTGAACGCGGTGTTCCACGGACTCGAGTTCGACAAGAGCACCCAGTCTCTCGCCCGCACCCTGCTCCGTGGCTCGTGTGCCGGGCCTCTGGCGGACGCGTTGCTGGCTGGCCGAGCGCGTGACCTCGATGGCGACGGCGACCCGCTCAACAACTCGGGCGGCGACTACTGGACGAGCTACATCTTCCACACGCGAGACGTGGTGCGCCAGAGCGCCATCGACCTGCTGCAACTGTTCAGAATCTTCAAGACGTGGGACGGCGAGCGCATGAGCGACGCCGACTACGACCAGGACGGAAAGCCGAACCTCGCAGGCGATTTCGACGGCGACGGCACGCCGGACGTGGGCGGAAAGGTCAAGTACCACGCCTGGGGGCAAAGCCTAGGCGGCTTCCTCGCGCCCTTCCTAGCGACACTGGATCCCGATGTGGTGAGCGCGGCTCCCGTGGCCGGCGCAGCGGGCTTGCTCGACGTCGGGGCACGTACGTTCCAGGGCGGCGTCTTCGAGGGCGTCTACCTGCGCAACTTCGGCCCGATCGTCGTCGGCGTCCCTCCGGAAGAAATCCCCACGGATAAGGAGGGGAACCCCGTCACCGCCTGCGCCCCCGGGCAGATCTCCCTGCGCTTCGTGGTGGTCGATGTCAACGACGACCGCGAGCTGGAGTTCGGCTGCCTGGACGATGCTGGGCTGATACAGGGCGGCACCGTACGTGTTCAGAACATCAGCAACGGCGAGGTGCGCTGCGCGCGTATCGCAGGGGACGACGATCAGGGACTGGGCAGCGGGCGCTTCCGCGTTGGCATCCCCACGAGTATCGGCGACCGACTGTATGTCTCGGTCTATGACCAGGCTGATGCCGTGGACACCTACGCGCCGGACGGAGGCTGCAACCTCAAGCCGGACGCCAACCTGCTCCAGGGTTTCTACGAGTGGGGCAAGGGGCTCATCCCCGAGGGCGCGATGGATCCCGAAGACGAGTACGTCGTCTGCACCGCCCCGGACGGCTGCACCAAGTTCCAGAACCGCTACTTCCCCGCTGGCTCCGACCTGCGAGCGCCCGTCGAAGGCTTCGGGTACATCCGCCAAACGCCGGAGATGCGTCGTTTCATGACGCTCGCCGCGGTCGCGGTCGATCCGGGTGATCCCGGAAACTACGTGCCCTACGCCGGGCTCAAGACCATGCTGGATCCGTGGGGCAATCCTCACCCCCCGACCGGCTACCTGAACATGGTCACGGTGGGCGACATGAACGTGCCGCTGAACGCGGGGATCTCCCTGGGGCGCGTCGCAGGTGCAATCCCGTTCATGCGCCCCGACGCGGCGCAACGCTACCCTGCCTACGCCGACTACGTGACGCCACAGGCGCTGTACTCGGACCTTGGGGATCGCACACCGAACCGCTTCCTGCTCGACAACCACGTGATTGAAGGCGTCAGCCGCCTCGAGCGCGCGAGCCCCGAGAACGAGGATGCCTGCTTCGACAATGAGGTGTTGCCAGAGCACGACTATGCAGGCTGCCTGCCGACCTGCACGGATCCGAGCGAGTGCGACTCCGGTATCTGCAGCAACGGTCGCTGCGCGGCGGCGCCCCAGGGCGCAGATCGCTGCGCCCAGTACCTCTTCGATCCCGACGCGATGGATGAAGGCATGGCCCGCTACGGCGAGCGCGAAGCCACAGTGCCGCTGCGCCTGGGTCGGATCGCGACCCCCGCGACTCCAAGCACGGTGGATGCTGTCTGGGCGCCGCGCCTGCAGGGACAGCCATTCGCCACGGATAGCGCAGGCTGGACCTCCGACTCACGGGTGATCGCAATGCTGATGGGCTACGTGAATCCGCGAGGAGAACATGGCTTCAGCCCGGCGGATCCTTGCCAGGAGTGGGTCGATGGGCGCTACTTCATCAACCTGATAGGTCGCTTCTTCGCCACCGAAGGTGCAGACCTCTACTACCTGTCGCACCCGAGCACTCACCAGTGCCTGGCGCGCATCGGAAGCGGCAGCTGTAACTTCGTCCCCCAGCAGGCGCCGAAGTAGCGCCTTCCGCTCCGCGATACTCATCGCGCCAAGGTCCGGTCCCGCCACGACGTGCCCTCGGTGCTCCCGCGCCGCAGCGCGCAAAAAAGCGGCCCGCGACCTCGCATTGGCCGGCCTCAGGTGTTAGCGTCCGCGCCGCTCGCTATGCGCTATTTCGTGACGATTGAAGGCGAAGAACATGTGATGGATGTCGTCAAGCTGCCGACTGGCAGCTTCGAGGTGCGCCCCGTGCGCCTCGCGGAGGACGGCACCGAGCACGTCTTGGACCCCATCCCCGCCGAGCTCTCGAGCACCGGAGGGCTCTCCACCGTCCACCTCGATGGCCAGGTGTTCGACCTCTCGATGGACGGCGCCCTGCCAGGGCAGATCGACGCCTACGCCAACGGGCGGCGCGCGACCGCCACGGTCGAGACCGAGCGCAGCCGCGCGGCGGCTAGCGTGCGCGGCGCCAAGTCTGGAAGCTCCGATGGGACGATCAAGAGCCCCATGCCCGGCAAGGTCGTCAAGGTCCTGGTCACGGAAGGCCAAGAGGTCGAGGTGGGCACTCCAGTAATCGTCGTTGAAGCGATGAAAATGGAAAACGAACTCGTCGCCGAAGCCCAGGGGACCGTCAAGAAAGTGTTCGTGGCCCCCGGAGACGCCGTCGAGGGCGGCGCCAAGCTCGTCACCATCGCCTAGGCCCGTCGAGCGCGTTCAGTCCAGCGCGCTTGGTCGCTACGGCCAGCCTGTGTGAGCATGCTGGGCATGTCTGGTGCCCCCGATCGGTCGCTCTCCAAGCCCGCGAGCCCCGTGGACTCCGCTCCGCGCTCCAGCTGGAGGCCCCACGACCACCTGCCGCGCCTGGCGCTAGCCCACCTCCCAACCCCGCTCTGGCAGAACGCAGCGCTCAGTGAGCTGCTGAGCACCGAGCTCTGGGTGAAGCGGGATGACATGAGCGCGGGGGCCGAGGCTGGCAACAAGATCCGCAAGCTCGAGTATCTCCTCGCGGAAGCGCTCCAGCAGGGCGCCACTCACGTCATTACCTGCGGGGCCGTGCAGTCGAATCACGCTCGCGCAACCGCCCTCCTGGCGCGCGGCCTGGGGCTCTCGGCCACCCTGCTCTTGCGCGCGAAAGACCCGAGCGATCCAGGCCCAGAGACCGGCAACCTCGCCCTCGATCGCCTGGTGGGAGCCGAGTGTCGCTTCATCAGCCCCGCGCAGTACGCCGAGCGGCGAAGCCTGCTCGCACAGGTCGCCGACGAACTGCAGAGCCGTGGAGAGCGGCCTTACGTGATCCCGGAGGGCGGCAGCAATGGGCTCGGCGCCATCGGGTACTTCGAGGGGATGCGCGAAATCCGAGAACAACTCGAGACCGGCCTGGGGCCAGGGCTAACCGATAGCTCGACTCACGGTTTCGATCTCGTGGTCCATGCATGTGGATCTGGCGGTACGGCAGCGGGGATCAGCTTGGGCGCTGGGATCTACGGTGTGGCGCAACACACCGCGGTGATCGCGGTGTGTGACGACGTCGACTATTTCACCACAGTCGTGGGCGAGATCGAGCGCCAGGCGCGGGAGTACGTACCCGTGCTCACCCGCTCGAGCGACATGCGTGTCTTCGATCAGTTCAAGGGCCCAGCCTACGGAGTGCCCAGCGCGGAACAACGCGCGTTTATCCGCGAGGTAGCAGAGTGCTGTGGTCTGATCGTTGATCCGGTATACTCCGGCAAAGCCTTGTGGGGCCTGCGCGAGCTGCTCCGCGATCCCGAGCGCTGGGGCCTGGGTTTCGTTCCACGCAAGGTGTTGTTCATTCACACCGGGGGCCTACCAGGCCTCCTCGCCTCACCCTACTGAGTAGGTCCCCGCGCCTGCTCCAAAGACAGGAGCAGCCCCGATGAGCCTCCAACTGCACACCCCGACGATCGACCTTCCCGACGCAGAGATTCAGGCTCGATTCGATCAGCTGCAAACGAAGCTAGTTTCCCTGTGGCAACTTATCGAGAGCCTGGAGGATCACGGCGAGCAGACCATCGTCGTCGTGCCATCTCTGACTGTGGATTTCGACGCGCTCCAAGGCTCTCTCCTCCAGGCCTATGAAGAGCGCTTCTTGTTTCTACTGTTCTTGCTGCGGCAACCGCGGGCGCGCCTGATCTACGTCACGTCACAGCCCATTCAGCCCAACATCATCGACTACTATCTGAGCTTGCTTCCGGGCATCATCCCGAGCCACGCACGTGAGCGCCTGATGCTGCTCGCTCCCCACGATGGAGCGCCGCAACCGCTCAGCGTCAAGTTGCTCCAGCGTCCTCGCCTGCTGGCCAAACTGCGCGCCCTGATCGGGGATCCCGAGCGGGCCCACTTGGTGCCGTTCAACACCACCGACTGCGAGCGGGATCTGGCGCTGCGCCTCGGTATCCCGATGTACGGGGCAGACCCCAAGTTCCTGTCCTTGGGTACGAAGAGCGGCTGCCGGGAGCTCTTCAAGAGCTGCGAGGTCCCACACCCAGCGGGCATCGAAAACCTCACGGATACACAATCGCTGGTCGCCGCGGTGATTGAGCTCCGGCGCAAGCACCCGGATGTCCAGGAAGCCATGGTCAAGCACAACGACGGCGTCAGCGGTGAAGGCAACGCGGTGTTGGACCTGAGGGGACTCAGTGCTGAGCCAGGCGCGGTACGCGAGCGCCTCGGGTCGCTCAAGCTGGAGGCCAAGCACTGGAGCGTCGAGCAGTACCTGGAGAAGCTGGCGAAGTACGGAGGTGTGATCGAACAGCGCGTCACGGGCAGCCCGCTCACCAGCCCCTCCGTGCAGCTCCGGGTCACCCCCCTGGGCAAGGTGGAGCTGCTGTCGACCCACGATCAGCTCTTGGGCGGCTCACAGGGCCAGAAGTACATCGGCTGTACTTTCCCCGCGGATCCCGCCTACGCCAGAGAGATCTCCGAAGCCGCCATGAAAGTGGGTGAGGCCCTGGCACAGCGGGGTGTGCTGGGCCGCTTCGCGATCGATTTCGTGTGCGGAAAGACCAGTGAAGGCTGGTCCAGCTACGCCATCGAGCTGAACCTGCGCAAGGGCGGGACGACTCACCCCTTCCTCACGCTGCAATTTCTGACTGACGGAAGCTACAACGCGGAAAAGAGCGAGTTTCGCATCGGCGATCGTCCGAAGTGCTACGTCGCCACGGACTCCCTCGAGTCTCCCAGCTTCCGTCAATTCACCCCGGGCGACTTGTTCGACATCTGCGTTCGCCACGGCCTCCACTACGATCACACGCGCCAGACGGGCGTGGTGCTCCACATGCTGAGCGCCATCGGAGACCATGGGCGCCTCGGCCTCACGGCGATTGGTGACAGCCACGCCGAGGCACGCGCGCTGTACGAGCGCATGGAGCGCGCGATGCACGATGAGGCGACGCAAGCCGCCGAGTACCCTCCCCTCCCCGAGTGACGCCTTCGAGCGACATGGCTGCGACTCCAGGGGTTCATCAAGCTCAGGTTTGGGGGGAGACTAGCCAGGTGCCTACTGCGGCCTAACCGGCACCACCCGCAGCTTCTTGCGGAAGGCCTTGAAGCGCCCGAGCTCCTTCTCCTTGAGCTCCGCGTCGTCCAGCAGGTCCTTCTTTTCCCCCGGGTCCTGCTTCAGATCGTACAGGCCCAGCGGGCGACCACCGCTGACGATCAACTTCAAGTCACCCTCGATCAGCGCTTGGCGCTCCGCGTTGTTCGGCCCCGCGGGCATGTCCACGAACACGATGCGGCTCTGAGGTTCGTAACCCGGCGGCTGGATCACGTCCGGAAGCAGGCTCTGACCCGAGATGAAGTCGCTACCGTCACCGCTCGGAGCGTCCAGACCAAGCACCTCTGCGATGGTGGGCACCACGTCGATGCCGCTCCGCCGCTCCTTGATCCGTACGGCATCAACACCTGGCACGTGAACGATCAGCGGCACGCGCACGAGCTCCTCCCAAATCTCGAAGCCGTGACGAATCAGGCCGTGCTCACCGAACGCCTCGCCATGGTCTGCGGTGACCAAGATGACCGTGTTCTTGTCGAGCTGGGAGCTCTTGATGAAGTCCAGCAGGCGACCCACCTGTTGGTCGACGAACGCGACCTCACCATCGTAGAGATCGCGGCTGGTCTTACCGAAATCGAAGCCTTCGTGCTTCACGTACTCGGCGTGGGGATCCACGTAGTGGACCCACATCAAGAACTGGCCGCGCGTATTCTCGGGGTCCTTGAGCTGAGCGATGGCCGCGTCCGTCAGCTTGTCGCTGTTTACGGTACGATCACCCTCCATCTGCAGCACCTTGGGAGCGGCGCTGGTGTCCTCGACATCGAATCCGCGCCCAACGCCGGTGTCAGCCTTGAAGTACCAGTGCCCCTGGACATTGATCGTTCGGATCCCTGCCTTCTGAGCGCGCTCCGCGACGAACGTGTCGTCCTTGGTGAAGCGATTGAAGTGGGACCAGCCACGGTGGGTCTCGCTGGGATACTTCCCGATCAAGAGCGGACCGACGCTCTTACCGGTGTAGCCCGCCATGCTGTAGGCGTTCTCGAACACCGCTGAGCGCTTCGCGAGCTCGTCCAGCTTGGGCGAGAGCTTGCGGGGGTTGCCCATGTATCCGAGGTCGAAACGCAGCGTGTCGATGGTGAGCAGGAGGAAGTTCGGCTTCTCTGGGAGCCTCGACGCGATGAACGCCTTGGCGTCTTTCGGAGCCTCGACCTTGGGCTCATCGAGCACCACCTCGACGGCGTCCTTGCCCGAGCAGTCCTCGTCAACACCGTTGCCTGGCACGTCGTCTGCCCCGGGAAAGATCTCGGCGTCGTGGTCGTTGCAGTCTCCGCCCCCGAAGCGGGCGCTCACGCCATCCTTGTCGGCGTCGCTCAACTTGCGCAGGCGGGCGAGCATCAGCTTGCCCAGGGGTGCGTTGCGCTCGATGGAGAGCTTGAGCGGACGCGGATCGAGTGCCTCGCCGGACGCGCGCCAGGTAGCTCCCAGAGTGAGCAACGCGACCGCGAGCGCGGCTGCCGCAGGGATACGCCGAAGGAAGTGCGGCAGGAGGTACGCGCTGGCGACCACCAGCAGCAACAGGCCAGGTCCCCTCAGATCCAGCTCTTCACGCTTGAACACGCCAAAGACGCCGAGCAGGCCCCCCGTGCCACCGGTGTTGCCACTGGAGATCGCGTAGGCAAAGCCCGCAAGCGCCAGGATCACACCCGCCAACGCAGGCAGCCACGACCGGCTCCGCGTCGCCTCGAGTCGCCCCAGCCGTTCTCCTCCAGCGACCACCAACACGCCAATCAGCCAGGCCAGGGCGAGACAACCGAGCGCCACCGCCGCGCCACTCGCCCGCGGTTCGAGTCCCGACACGAGGCCTCGCAGCGCGATGCGCGAGCTGATCACCGTCCACGCGAACGCACCCAGCGCACCGAGGCCGATGGTCCACCCCAGCGCCCCAGACGCGTCCTCGCCCGTGAGGCGGGTGCGTACCCAGTCCAGCGGCGCCGGAGGGCCAGCCGGGTGCAGCCAAAGCAGCCCGAGCGCAGTGGCGAACCCGACACCCAGGGCGAGGGGCGCGATCAACCCCCAGTGGGCGAGCCAGGCGCTCGTCATGGGCGGGAGCTGTTCACCAACCCGCGCATAACGAGCGTCTGCAAACGCCACCACCGCCCCCGCTACCGCGGCGGCCAGCAGGGTCAGGCTGACTCGCTTAAACCAGCTCATACGTGAACAGCCGCATACTTGCCTTGAGCGTTGGGGACAACTGAGTGAGGGACCCAATGCGTCGTTTCGTGGCCGGTAGCCGGGTCAAGCGCCCCAGATCCGGGGACTGCCGCCGCCGCGTCAGGCTCGTGGGTCAGTTTTGCCAAGAGCAAGTCGGCCCCGAGCGACATTCCCGGGTTACGCTTGGAGCCAGGCCCTGCCAAGGTGAGATCCGGTAGTCCACTCCATGAGCCAGTCCCCCGAGAATCCCGGCGGATTCAAGCCGCCAGGCCCCCCAGCGCCAACCAAGGCTCAGGACCCGAAGCAGTATCCCGAACCCCCCGGGGGCTTTGGGCTGAACCTCCCGCCGGGCGTCTCAACCGACGTCTACCAGGAGCAGCAGATGCGCGTGGACGGCTCGGGCGGAAGCAACAGCTACGCCATCATGAGCCTGATCTTCGGCATCTTGGCGCTCGTGCTCAACTTCTGCTGCGGCCTCTTCGGGTTGGTGTTCGGGCTGGCGTCGATCGGCACAGGCATCGTCGCGCTGAATTCTCAGAACGTCCGCTCGGGCGACCGCACGATGGCCATCATCGGCATCGCGCTCGGAGCGCTCTCCATGTTGCTCTGGGTCGTGCTCCTGATCTTGGGCTTCGGCATGAGCATGTTCTCGCCCTGACTCCGCAGCGAGGCCTGGGCTCCAGGACCGTTGCTGCGGCTGCGTCAACGCGCGCGCCGGGCGATCAGCGCTTCTTGCTCAGGGGGTGCGCCTGATCGTACACGCCAATCAGTTTCTCCAGGGAAACGTGCGTATAGCGCTGAGTCGTGGACAGGCTACTGTGCCCCAGGAACTCCTGTATCGCTCGCAGATCTGCTCCACCTTCCAGCATGTGCGTCGCGCAAGTGTGGCGCAGTGCGTGAGGGTGTAAATCCGCGCGCCCTGTCGCGAGCGCCCCGTAGCGCTTCACGATATTCTGCACGCTGCGTACGCCGAGCCTGCTCCCCAGACGATTCAGCAGGAGTGCCTTGGCGTCCAGCTCCCCCCCCTTCGGGCTGGCGAAACTGGCTCGCGACTCGAGATAGTGATCGAGCGCCTGTCGAGCTTTCTTTCCGAGCGGAACTATACGCTGCTTGTTGCCTTTTCCGGAGACGCGAAGGCTGTCATCGCCAGGGCCCCTGCCATCGAGGATCAAGTCCCTCAGGTCGAGTCCGACCAACTCCGACACGCGCAGTCCGCTGCCATACAGCAACTCCAGGATGAGGGTATCCCGCGCGACGTCTCTCGGAGGCTTCGCCGTCGTCTCTGGCGTGGCCATCAGCTCCTGTGCCGGATCGACTCCGAGGAACTTGGGCAGGCTGCGCCGGAGCTTCGGCATCCCCAGCAGCCGGGCCGGGTTACTGCTCACCATCCCCCGGCGCTCGAAGAAGTCGAACGCGGTACGCACCGCGCTGAGCTGCCGAGCGATCGTGCTCGCGCCGACCTGGCGGGAGCGCTCTCCCAGCCACAGTCTGAGAGACAGCTTGTCGACGTCGCGCAGCTCTGGGGTTCGCTCCCTGCGTCCCAGCAGGAATGCATTCAGCTGCTTCAGGTCGCGCCCATAAGCCGCCAGCGTATTGGCCGACACCTGGCGCTCGTGCTCCAGGTGTTCCAGAAACGCCGCACACGCTTGCTCCAAGCTCAGGCTAGCCACACGGCGATAGTCCAGCACACCGCGCCGGCAAGGGCCAAACCCCCGCCGAAGAGAAGCTGCCGGCGCACGACGCCTCCTCGAGCATCCACGCCACGCACTCCCAGCCAGACCAAGCCGAAGGTGCTCAGCACGAACCCCAGCCCCAGCACCAGGATCCAGCGGGCGCGCGGCCCCTGGCTTTGCTCCAGCTGAGCCAACACCGCCTTGCGTTGCTCTGGATCCTCGTGTCCCCGGGTGGCGAGCCTTGCCAATGCCCGATTCGCCCGCTCGAGCTCGAGCGCATGTCCCTGGGTCATCCCCCGCGTCTCGAGCGCGGCGGAACGCACGGCTCGCCACGCTTCTTGCGCGATTTCCAGATCGCCGCGTGACTCGGCACCGATGGCAATCGCCTGAAGGCGGGCATAGGCACGAGCGACATGGGGTGCACCCGGCGCGTAAGAGGTAGCGCCGCGACGGGCGTGAACCAGCGCGGTGCGGAGATCGCCCTGATTGAACGCGGCGTCGCTAGCCCGCATCGCGGCCTCCCCGTCGCTGACGGCACGCCAGGTCAAGAGCCCAAGGCTGAGCACGCCGAGCAGCAGGAGCATGGCCGCACTTCGCAGGAACGTCTTCAAGCAAACCCCAAGCTTTGGTTCCTTACGGAACCGTACCCGAAGGCTCGACCACCGCCCGGGCCAGTCCGATCATCACAAGAAGTCACGGCGACGAAATATCAAGCTCGCGGCAGCCAACAATCCGACACTCCACAGCACGGACTGCAGCGCCGCGGAGCCCAGGTAGGACAAGATCGGCTCACCTGACTCGCCCGTGAGCAAGGGCCGAGGCGGGACGTAGACCATCAGGTTTGGAAACACCCACGAGAGGATCTCTCCAACGCGCTTGATGGTTGGGCCAAATACGCGCTCGGGCATGCTGGCCAAGGTGTCCGCGCTGCGCCCCACCACGAACACGCTGAAGGTGAACACTGCCGTTAGAAATGGCGAGGAGAACGCGGCGAAGAGCGTCGCTACCCCCGCCACGATCATCACCTCGAGCAGCGTGAGGAAGGCTCCACCCGCGATCACGTTGCGCTCGTCCGGCGCCCCTCCGCTCAGCCAGAACCCTCCCAGCAAGAGGGCCAGCGAACCAAAGATGGGAATGAAGCTGCGCTGGCGTGGTGCTCGCCAGGCGTAAACCGTCAGTGCGATCACGAGCGCCGGTCCGAGCAGAAGTGCCTGCCACAGGGGGCGGCCGGACATGTTGCCTACGGCGATCAACAGACCTCCCGCGTTGGCTGCCACGAAGACGAACACCGTGAGCACCGTCCCGATGTACTTGCCAAGCAGGTACTCCCAGCGATGGATAGGCCGCGTGAGGATGGGGAAAATAGTCTTGAGTTCCAGCTCGCGATAGAGCGAGCTCGCGCCAAGCACTACCGCCACCACGATTCCGTAGATTGAAATCGTGGCCGCGCCGAGATCGCTGACCACCCGCATCTTGGAGCGCGACGCGAACTCACCCACGATGATCGAGTAGCCGCCCGTGGCCAGCGCGAGCGCGAACAGGCCGTGCAGCACCCGAGCGCGAACTGCTTCGCGATAGGTGTTCAGCATGATCACTCCGGGGCGCCCAAACATGGTCCAGAAGCAATACCGCTGACCTGCGCCAGAGGTAAAGCTCTCGACGCTCGATGAGTGGAGTGCGGCCCCAGCAGGAGCGCCGCCCGACCTCTTGGCGCTCAGGGCTCCACGTAGTCCCGGATCCGTCGCGGCATATCGAGCATCACATCCACGATCCGCTCTTCGAACAGCCAGCGGATGATGCCTTCCCCGAGGTTCAGCGCGACACCGACCGAAATCATGCTCCCGCCGTGAAATGGCTTCGCGCGGAAGAAGCCCCAGACATCGTCGATCTCGTGCTCCTCTCGGGGATCGAGCCAGAACCTCAGCTCGCTGGCCCCTGGCGCCGGCCGAAGCGCGATCACGCTGTACCGGGCGGAGTACAGGCTCGTCCCCTGCACCAGCTCGAATCGATGCTGCTCGGGTGGGGCACGCAGGCGGCGTGCAGAGATCACCCGTGGAAGTACGGCTCGCAAGGCGGCCACGTGCTGTAGACGCTCGACGACTCGCGCCGGGGGGCTTGCAATACGCTGATACGAGAGCCCGCCGACATAGTCGCCCGAGCGCTGGCTGAACGCGATCCGTCGGCGGACCTGACCGCCCCCCAACAGCTGCCTGCGCTCGCGAGCGCTGAAGCCCCGAGCGGCGTGAGATGGCAGACTCCAGAGGCTCGCCCCCGCCGCGCAGGCTGCAGCGCTCAGCCAGGCCCTGCGCGAGAGCGCCATCATGGATCCGCCACGAAGACGTCCAAGAACCAGGGCCCAGCGGCGCGGTTGTAGCCGTCGATCTGAACGAAGTACGAGCCAGGGTCGAGCTCGAGGTCGAGGTAGGAACGTCCCTCGGAGTAGCCAACGGAGCAGGCTTGAGTCAGCTCGGCGCCTGGGCAGCTCGGCCCCTTGCGGACGTTGAGCAGCGTCGCGTAACCGCTGCCCTGCATGTCGAACACGACGCGCTTTCGCGCTGTCAGGTCGAGCTTCAGCATCTGGTCCGGCCCTCCCCCGGGAGGCTGCACGCCGAAGTCGCAACCCGCGTCGTAGTCAGCCGTGGCGTTGGCCGTGTTCCCCTGGAAGAAGCCTCCTTCCGCAGGGATCTGAATCGCCTGGTCACAGGTATCCGCAAACGAGACCAGCGTGCTCGGGCTCGCTGCCCGGACGAACGCAGTGACCTCGGACGGCGTCGCGGAGGCACTCTCGACGACCACGTTGACGTCACCGGCCGGCAACGCGTGCTTGCGCAACCTGAGCGGTGAGACGTCGGCGCGCCCACAGGCAAGTTCGGCGCCGCAACTCCCCCCCGACTGCTGGGTAAGCCCCACTGCGCCTGAGTCACCGTCCGACAGGCGCTGAACGACCAAAACGTCGCTCGGCTGAGGCAGCGCCAACGAGTACACCGCGTCCACCGCACCGCTCAAGCAGCTCAG
>JAUILJ010000119.1 GCA_030433055.1 Polyangia bacterium | reverse complement strand
ACGAGATGAACCTGATCAGTCGCACCCACTACATCGGGTACGACGTCAGCAACGAAGTGCTGATCCGGGCGGGGCGCTTGAACTTACCGTTTGGGGTACGCATCCCCGAGCACGTGATGTGGGTGAGGGATTCGACGCAGACGGATCGAGAGTCCGATCAGCAACACGGCATCGCGATCGCCTACACCGGGCAATATTTCCGCGGTGAAATCATGGGCATCGCAGGCAACTATCAGGTCAACCCGGACGAGTTCCGAGAACGTGGCTACAGCGGGTATTTCGAGTACAAGCTGGCGGATACCTACGCGGTTGGGCTGAGCAGCCTCTTCACCATCGCCAAGGCAGATCGCATCACGAACCTGCGGGAAGACACTAAGCGCGGCGCCCACGGCCTCTTCGCTCGGCTCTCCCCGATGAAAGAGCTGGCGTTCCTGGTCGAGGGAGACGCGCTGACGCGCACGGGTCGCGAGTTGGGCTACACCGGCTTTGCTCAGGCCGACGTGGAGCCAGTCCAAGGGCTGCATCTGATGCTCACCGGGGAGCTCTTGAACGAGGGCCTAGAAGGGGTCGACCAACGCTTCGGCGGCTGGTTCAGCGTGAACTGGTTCTTCCTGCCCCACGTCGACATGCGCGTCGACGCGGTGATGCGTCAGAACGACGACCTGCAAATCCTCTCTCAACTCCACGCCTACCTCTGAGGGTCGCATGACTTACTTTGCAACGCATTCGAGCAAGCGCCCCTCCGCGAGGCGTACGCGTGTCTCCTCACGGATCTTCGCGATGGGTTTGGGGGTGAGCTGCTTCGTCTTGAGCGCAGCCGCGGCTGCGAGCCCCGAGTATCCTGAGGTCGTTCAGAGCGAGCTGAGCATGACCTGTCCTCCGCCGTGCACCATCTGTCACGCGACCAACAACGGTGGCCTGGGCACCGTGCTCCTGGAGGATGGTGGCAAGCCCTTCGGGGACGCGATGATCAACGTCGGCGACCTCGAGGCAGATGACGTCGATCTGCTCAAGCAAGCGCTCGCAACCTTGGAGGCGGATGATCACGACTCCGATGGGGATGGCGTGTCCGACATCGCGGCGCTCAGGGCCGACATCGATCCCAACGTGGGTGGCAACGTGTGCGGCGCGAGATATGGCTGCGGTGCCACGATCGCCAAGCGCAAGACCCTGCCGGGTGAGCCGTGGTACCAGAGCCTAGATCCTTTCGGAACCATGACGGCTAGCTTCGTGGCCGCGGCGCTGCTCTGGTTGCGGCGCCGCAAGCACGGCTAGGCGATCCCCGGTGCGCAGCCCTCAGCCAGGGGTCCAGCGGAGCGGATAGCCTGGCGGAAAATGGTTGTGGCGGATCTCTGCGGCGCCACGCTCGCGCAGCGTACGACCCATCCACAGTAAGATTTCGAGGCTCCCGACCTCACGCACGAAGCTTGTCGCGTGGTGACCGAACGGCTCGGTGAAGGCCGTGGCGATCCCTCTGCGCTCGAGTTGACCGTGCAGGCGCCGGTTGGCTTCGACGTAGATGTCCCGGTTCGAGGTCATGACATGGAGGGCAGGCGGAGCGTCTCCGAACGTCTTCTCGAAGCGCTTGGCGTAGTAGTAGGCTTGGCGCTTCTGGATGGCAGCCTGGACGGGCATGCAAGCGGCGAAGAGCTCTGGGCGCCGCAACATCACCTCGAGCGCCACCTGACCGCCCATGGAGTGTCCAGCGATCCCTGTGTGTTCGCGCCGAGTGCTCGCCGGGGCGAGGCGCCGCACGGCGGGAAGCAGGGTGTCGCCGATCCAGTTTGCATAGGCGATGAACAGCGGTGCCGCTCGCTGTTCGAAGTATGGGATCGGGGTCACCGGGCACACCAACACCACGCGCTGGAACGGGCGCTCAGCGAGCGCGGCGTTGATCTGCTGGATGCGCAGATCCTTGAGGTAACGCACCCTCTCGTACAGGCGCGCGATGGGGGGTGTGCGGAGGCGCTCGTCTGCCAGGGTGATCCCGTACTCGTCGGCCCAGGCGTGGATGGCGCGCTGCTCTCTCGACGCGTCGCCTGTGGGTTTGCCTTGAGCGAACCCGTGCAGCAGTACCACGACAGGCAGGCGCTCCTTGGGGCGCACGTCGTCAGGGACGAGCAGCAACGCCCGTCGGGCCAGCTGGCGCGAGCCGGGTAGGCGCAGGTCGAGGGCGCGGAAGCCATGGGTTGCGCTCCGCCACCGCGCCCCCTCGCGCGGCCTTGCCTGCGCGGGCGCATGGACCAGGCAAAGCGCACCGAGCAGCCGCAGCGCGCTGCGCCTAGATACAGCAACGCCACGTTTGCCTTGCGGAAACGTGGCGCGGGTGGTGTGAGAAATGGCCAGACTCAGGTCGTGCCGCCGGTCCCGCCGGTCGAGCCCCCGGTGCCTCCGGTCGTCCCCCCGGTTCCGCCCGAGGTTCCTCCGGTTCCGCCGGTCGAGCCCCCGGTTCCACCGGTCGAGCCCCCGGTTCCGCCGGTCGTGCCGCCGGTTCCGCCGGTCGAGCCCCCGGTGCCTCCGGTCGTACCTCCGGTTCCGCCGGTCGTGCCTCCGGTTCCGCCCGTCGTACCTCCGGTTCCGCCCGTCGCGCCTCCGGTTCCGCCCGTCGCGCCTCCGGTTCCGCCGGTTCCACCCGTCGTGCCACCGGCTCCGCCCGTCGCGCCACCGGTTCCGCCCGTCGCGCCGCCGGCACCGGCAGTTCCGCCGGTTCCTGCGCTGCCGCCCATTCCGCCGGAGCTGCCCGCGCTACCGCCCATTCCGCCGGAGCTGCCTGCGCTGCCTCCCATTCCACCGGTACTGCCTGCGCTGCCGCCGTTGCCTGCCGTACCCGCGCTCCCGCCGCTACCTGCGGAGGAGCCGCCGCTTCCTTCCGGGATCTCGCTGCGATCCACGTCGGTGAGCAGCGTACAGTTGGTCACGAACAACCCGGCAGCGAGCAGGGCCAGGAAGCTCGGGGCACGAAGCGAACCGCGCCGAGGGGAATTGTTTAAGGAGTGCTTGGACATAGATGAACCTCGCAGGGCTGCGGCATCATCCCCAGGCAATCCCAAGATCGCAAGGGTTTGTGGCCGATCCGAGTCCCATGGTCGGTTCCCCCGCCCAGCGGGCGCCTGGATTTGCGCCCCCAGCTATCGATCGGTGACGGCGGTGTGTCGCTCCAGAAAGCTGAAGGCGGCCCGCCATTTGGCCCGAGCCTCCCGGCGCCAGAGCATCGCGTTGAAGCCGTGAATCTCGCCGGGGTGGATGGAGAGCTCGCAGCGTGCCCCGCGCTCACGCAACGCCTCGCACAGCGCCTTGCTGTCCCCCAGCAATGGGTCTCGGGTCCCGCACGCCAAGAAGAATGGAGGCAGGGGCCGGGAGCCTGGCGGCGGGGGCGCCTGGAAGCAGCGCAGGGGTGACGCGAGCGGGGCGGAGGCTGCGCGCTGCTCCAGCGGCCGCCCAACGTACGATGTCCCAGCCTGTCGGAGCGCTACGCGTAGCCACCACGGCATACCAGCGCGGTCGAAACGCCGCATGTCCTGCATGTCGAAGAGCCCGTAGATCGGCAGTACCGCACGGATTCGTAGGTCGCGCTCGAAGAGCCTGCGCGCGTAGCTCTCCGGGCGGGGGTGAGTCGCGCAGTAGGTCAACGCGGCCACCAGGTTGGCGCCCGCACTCTCCCCCGCCAGGCAAAGTCGTCGGGGATCGGCGCCAAAGTCTTCCGCGTGACTTGCCATCCAATCCAGCGCCGCGCTCGCGTCTTCGAGCGGCGCCGGGAAGCGGTGCTGGGGGCCCAGCCGATAGTTGATATTGAAGACCGCGAAGCCAGCGGAAGCAAAGGCCAGCGCCATGATGCGGTGAGTGTCCTTGCTCAGCACCGCGAAGCCGCCGCCGTGCACATACAAGAGCGCGGGAGGAGATCGCTTGCCTACTGGCAGGTAGACGTCGAGTAGATGCGCCCGCCGCGTGCCTGGGGCGTAGCGCACGTCGTGGGTGACTTCGACGCCGTAGCGAGCCGGCGCAGCCAGTGGGAGTCGATAGCCAATCGCGGCGGCGGTGTGTACAGCGCGGTCCCACGTGCGGATCAGCGCTCGCTCTAGCACCCGGGTAGTATGCAACGGGAGCGGCGGGGCCCGCCAACAATGCGCCCAAGCTTCTCACCTGGCGCTTGCTGGCGGGCCGATCTCTCCCGCAGACCCTCGAGAGAACCCCGGGTTTGGCGCTGGCCGCCGCGTGGGCGCGCCAGCGGGACCAACGAGGGGTCAGTTGCGGTTGGGGAGCCTCGCGAGAGAGAGCGCGAAGGCACCGTCCTCGGGTGTGTACCAGTCGACCAGCTCCAACCCGGCGGCTCCGTACAACTCGGCGACCGCCTCCTCGGAGAACTTGCGGCTGATCTCGGTGCGCATCCGCTCTCCCTGCTTGAACTCCACGTCCAGTTCGAGCGCCTCTACGCGCACGCGCTGAGCTACCAGGCTCTCCAGGTGCATCTCGATGCGGCACGCGTCCTCGTCGTAGAACGCGACGTGCTTGAACGCGCGCTCGTCGAAGTTGGCGTTGAGCTCCCGGTTGATCACACGCAAGACGTTGAGGTTGAACAGGGCGGTCACGCCAGCGGCGTCGTTGTAAGCGCGGTCTAGGGTCGCTTTCGCTTTCACCAGATCAGTGCCGAGCAGCAACGCGTCTCCGGGGCCCATGCTCGCGGCGACCCGCTGCAGGAAGCGTACTGCGTCCCGCTGCTCGAAATTGCCGATGGTGCCACCCAGGAAGGCGATCAGCCTCCTGTCTCCGCGTGGAATTAAATGGAGGTGGTGATCGTAGTCCCCAACCACTCCGTGCACGCGCAACCAGGGGTAGTCAGCCAGGAGCGCGTCGGCGCTGTGCCTCAGCGCGCTCTCGCTGACGTCGAAGGGTACGTAGCTGGGGCTCAAGCCCTGGGCGGACGCGGCGCTCAGCAACACGTGAGTCTTGCGCGCCATTCCGCTTCCAAGCTCTACGAGGTGAGTCGGGCGCACCGACCTCATGACGCGGTCGGCGACTCGTTCGAGCAACGCTTGCTCGGTGCGCGTTGGGTAGTACTCAGGTGTGCGGCAGATGGCGTCGAAGAGCTCCGAGCCCCGGGTGTCGTAGAAGTGTTTCGGTGGTAGCTGCTTCGGTTGTCTCGTGAGGCCCTGGAGCGCGTCTTGTCGGAGCGTGCTGACTTGACCTGGGCGAACATGGACATCGACCAAGAGGCGTGAGCCGGTGGAATCGGTAGTGAGCATTCGGTTCCTCGTCGTGCGGGCTGAGCAGTGAGCGGTGATCGGAGGTTGGCTGACTCGCGTTGAGAGGGCGGTTCCGAAATGGCGAGCACACCGCGACGAAACGGCTTGGAATGACCAGCGACGACAGGTGAGCCCCGGTGGCTCACGACGCAGCGGCGACCCCTCTCTCGGCGGGAATCCTGCACGGAATAGGGAGATACGTCCACCGTGGGGAGTGGTTTCTCACACAGCTGTTGCCAACGTCCTGGCAGCAGCGGCGCCCCCGGCGTGGGCGATGTGACGCCAGACACTTTTCTGTTGTGCGCAGGCCTCGATGCAGGTTGACGTTGGCCCCGATGAGTTCGATGCCACCACGTCGCGCTGGGGCTGGCCGCGAGGGCCCCAAACATTGGACCGGTAGCCGACCAGAGGCAACGTCGCCCCGAGGTTTCGCTTGTGGGGCGTCATGCAGGTTCATCTGATCGACGGCACCTACGAGCTGTTTCGCGCGTTCTACGGCGCGCCATCAGCGAGCGTCGAAGGCCGAGAGGTGGGGGCTACCCGGGCGCTGTTGAGCAACTTTGCCAACTTCGTCAGCGGCGCCGAGGTGACCCATGTCGCGGTCGCCTTCGATCACGAGATCGAGAGCTTCCGCAACGCGCTCTTCGATGGCTACAAAACGGGCGAGGGGATCGATCCCGATCTGTTCTCTCAGTTCCCCCTCGCGGAGGACGCCACCCGCGCGCTCGGGATCGTCGTTTGGCCCATGGTCGAATTCGAGGCGGACGACGCGCTGGCTGCGGGGGCTGCCCGGTTTGCCGCCCATCCAGGCGTTGAGCGAGTGGTGTTGTGTTCTCCGGACAAGGATCTCGCTCAGTGTGTCAACGAGCGCGTCGTGTGCTGGGACCGCCTGCGGGACAAGTGGCTCGACCCTGCCGGCGTGAAGGAAAAGTTCGGCGTCCCGCCCGAGTCGATCCCCGACTACCTCGCGCTGGTGGGCGACGCGGCCGACGGCATCCCTGGTATTCCGAAGTGGGGGGCAAAGTCGGCAGGGGCCGTGTTGTCCGCCTACGGACACGTGGAGCAGATCCCTCCGCAGCCAGGGGAGTGGACGGTCAAACCTCGGGGGGCGGTGCGGCTGAGCGCCGAGCTCGAGGCAGCGCGCGATCAGGCGCTGCTTTACCGGCGCCTGGCGACCCTTCGCACCGACGTTCCATTGAAGGAGGACCTGAGTGCGCTGCGCTGGGGCGGACCGGACCTCGCCGCGCTTGAGCGCCTCAGCAGCGTGCTCGGATCGGACAGCGTGCTCCGGAGGATGCGAGCCCATGTCGGGGCCTGACCACTATGGTATTGCGCATCCGTGTTGACCCTCGTCTACCTCCACTACTCGCCTTGGTCCGAGAAGGCCGCCTGGGCACTGGACCACCACCGCGTCGTACACGCTCGAAAGGCGTACGTGCCGATGCTCGGCGAGCCTTGGCTGCGCATGCGCGTAAAGAAGCTGAGCGGCCCGGTGACGGTCCCGGTGCTGTTCGGAGGTCACGACCTGTGGGAGGACTCGCTGGCCATCGCTCGCTATGCCGAGGTGGTAGGTAGTGGTAGCTCCCTATTTCCCGGTGGAACCATCACGCTTGATCCGCGAGTGTTGGAGTTCGAGCGCCTCGCGGAAGAGCTGATGAGCTCGGGCCGAGCTCGCGCCGCGGAGCGAGCCGCGCAGCGAGAAGACGTCTTGGTGGAGAGCCTGCCTCCGATGCTTCGCGGCAGTGGGCCGTTGGCGCCTCAGATTGGTAAGCTGGGTGTTAAATTTCTACGTAGAAAATACCAAACCGGCGAGCGGACGCATCAAGAGCACCTCGAGCGGATGCGTCGCGTCTTGGACCGCCTGCGCGCCGTGTTGAGCGGTCGCACGCTCGCTGGGGCCGGAGGCCACGACGCTGAGGGAGCCGAGGCGGTGGGCGACGCAGCGGCCAAAGAACTCAGCGCAGAGCGCCCAGGCCACACGTCAGCGAGCCCTCTTGCGCTTCCACACGCCTACATGCTCGGAAGCTTTTCTTACGCTGACATCGCATGCTGCGCAGCGCTCCAGTTCGTGAAGCCCGTCGCGGATGCCTACATCCCATTGGGCAACGCGAGCCGTGAGGTGTGGACCGATCCCGACTTGACCGATTACCCCGACCTGCTCGCGTGGCGGGACCGGGTGTATGACGCGCACCGGCGCCTCCGCATTTGACGCAGGTGCTGAAAAACTGCCAGCCAATCAAGCGCGGTTGGGGTGCAAGGTTGACACGCTGGCCTTCGAGACCCGGACGCCCGCGAGGGGTTTTTGGCTGGCGGTTCGCGAGCGACGCCCATACGCTTTGTCCTCATGCAGTTTGCTTACTTGCGGGTCGTGGTCGCGGGCGCTGTGTTGACCCTCGGTGGGTCAGCCTCCGCTCAATGGGGACAGCCGAGCAACGGTCAGCCGAGCCAGCCCGGTTATGGCCAACCCGGGTACGGGCAGCCGGGCCAGCAGCAAGGTGGGCTCAGCTCTGGAGGCCTCCAACCCCCAAGCGGGCAGTCAGACAGCGCCGCTCAGGCGACTGAGGCCGACCTCGAGAAGTCCGAAAAGGAGGACTCGGGACGTGGCCTCGAGTTCATCTACTTGAACGTCGAGGGCGGGTACGCCCACATCGGGCTCCAGACGTTCAAGGCCAACGACATCGTCGACGCCGGGACGCAGAAGACCACGGACAGCGGCTACGTCCTCGGGGCCGGCGCTGGGTTGCGCTTGGTGTTCATCACCATCGGACCACGCTTTCGTCTGAACAAGTTCAGCGAATACGACATGTGGACGCTCAATGCAGAGCTTGGGATTCATATTCCGCTTGGAAATTTTGAGCCGTACTTCACGTTCGGTGCGGGCTATGCGTCGATCGGCGGCTTTGATTCTGGGAACATCGGCTCTGGCATCAACTCCGACGACGTGCAGATCACCGGCTACGACATTCGCGGAGGTGCGGGCTTCGACCTGTACCTCAGCCCCGCCTTCTCGATCGGCGCGAACCTGACCGGTGAACTCCTGGGGCTCACCCGGCCGGGGGTCGATCTGAGCACTTCAGGGTCGACCAACGCCAACAGCGCGCAGGCTGACGTTTTGGCGGCCGACGGCTCGAGTGTGGGCACTTCAGTGGCCTTGACCGGCGTGCTTGGCTTGCACTTTTAGCGAACCCCAGGCAGAGCCGACGTCGTGAACCTCGGCCTCGCTCTGCTGCTCGCGCTGCCCGCGCCGCTTTTGGGCGGCCTGGTCTGGCGCCGAGTGGGACGCTTCAGGCCCGTATCACTCCGCGTCGTGGTGGGCCTCACGCTGGCCAGCGTCATCCTTGGAGCAGCTGCGCTCAACCTCGAGCGACTATTGCTCAAGTTCACCGATCTGAGCCTGCAGGTCGAAGGAGGAAACGCAGCTACCGCAGCGCTGGCGATGTTCCTGCTGGCTGCGCCCCTCGAGGAAGCCGCGAAGGTTGGCTGTGTCTGGCCTCTCTACGCCACCGGCAGGCTGCTCAGTCCCCGGGTAGGGATGCTGTACGGAGTCGCGGCAGGTGTCGGGCTCAGCGCGGCGGAGTTGGTTTGGGTTAGCCGAGCGGTCGAACCCAGCGCCTTGAGCGTGGCTCAGCTGTTGCTCGGTATTCCGGTGCAGCTCTTCGCGTCGGGGCTGTGGGGCTACTGGCTTGGACGGGGAGACAGACCGCGCGGAAAGTGGTTTCGTGTAGCCTGGTTGCTGTCGGTCGCCATACATGGGCTGTACGCGCTGCTCATCAGTTCGGGTTCCCCGAAGCTAGTCGCTTCCGCGCTGCCGCTCGCGCTGAGTATGGGCGGCACCGGTTGGATCGCGCTGCGCGACATGACGCCTGTCGAGGGCAGCATCGGTCACGAGCGGCGAGGCATCTTGCGCTCGCTCCCCGAGCCTCCGTCGTTGCGGGCGATGCGCCGGTCGCTGCGCCGCTCGGACCGGCCGATCATGCTGCACTGGATCTTGCTTGGTGGCCTGGTCACCCTCGGCGTGATGCTCGTATCCGTCGGGGTTGCCGTGTGGTTGGGACATGAGCTGGCCATCGATTTCAGTCACGCCGAGAGCAGCGGCCCCGAAGCGGGAGCGCCGCTGCTGCTGCTGGGCAGTGCGGTCTTGCTCTCATTCCCTCTCGCGGGATTCCTCGTCGCGCGGGCCAGCGCCGCAACCAGCGTGCTCGAACCCGCGCTTGGTGCCTGTATCGCCATCGTGCTCTTGGCACTCACGCTCGCGGTGAGCACGTCCTCGGGGGTGCTGATGTCCTTGGGTCTGGCACCGGTCGCGTTCCTGCTAGCCTGCGTTGGTGCCTGGTTTGGTACTAGCGGCTAGCCCTATTCCTTGCCGTCCAGGCGGCGCCAGCGAGCGGCGGCGCCAGCGAGAGGCTCCTGGGCCTCTGCGCTATCCGTTTCCGTAGAGAAGCTACGCGTGTCGCTGACGACCCAGTCTACGGGCACGTCGTGAGGTTCACTGGGCAATTCGGGCACCAACTGAAAGTCGAAGCCCACGCCGACCGAGACCGCTGGGGGGCAAAAGTCTGGCAGCGTGGCGTCATAGAACCCTCGCCCATAGCCAAGGCGGTGCCCATCGCTCGCGATCAGCAAGGCGGGCACTACGATCCACTCGATCTCGCCCCGCGTCGCGCTGGGGACCGAGGCCGCAGGTTGCAGGAAGCCCCACTCTGACTCCACC
Source organism: Polyangia bacterium (assembly GCA_030433055.1). Taxonomy (GTDB): domain Bacteria; phylum Myxococcota_A; class Polyangia; order Polyangiales; family Polyangiaceae; genus JAHBVY01. The sequence continues at coordinate 3,277 of JAUILJ010000119.1, read as the reverse complement.
AAGGAAGCTGGGTCTTCTACCAGCGCAAAGCCTGTGGTCTTTCCCCTCAAGAATGGGTAGTACACCCGCTTTCCTGCGGCCCTCGCTGCACTGTCCAAGCTACGCAGGTCCACTTCTCGCTTGCCGTCCAGGGGCCAGAACAGCCCGATGGCGCTCGCCGCGCGGTAGCTGGGCAGCGCCTCCAGCGTTTCAGTGATCCGTGCGGATCTAGTCTGAGCGGCGCTCTCGGGGAGGGCTGCCCGGTTCCTCCGAACACGGTCCCTGAGGTGCTTGCGAATGCGCTTCGCGAGCAATTGTTGTTGTGCTTCGGGGAGGTCGGGGCGGCTCACGACGCAGCTATAGTCCGGGGTTTGACACCTGGCCACCGCGGCGTCGCCACGGCCGATTGGAGACTTCGCTAGAGTCGACAGCTGGGTTTGGCGTATACCTTGCGCGATGTCCGCGCCCGCGTATGCGTTCGTGATCCCAGCCTTGGACGCCGAGGATCAGATTGCCGAGGTCGTGCGTGAGCTCGCGGTGGCCGCGCCCGGAGCGTCGATCGTGGTGGTCGACGACGGGTCGCAGGATGCGACCGCCGAGCGCGCGCGCGAAGCTGGGGCACGGGTCGTTCGTCACCCCGTGAATCGCGGCAAGGGCGCCGCGCTGATGACGGGGCTCGAGGCTGCCCACAGACGCGGAGCGAAGATGGCGGTCACGGTGGACGCTGACGGTCAGAATTTGGCCCATGAGGCGCTGCGCCTGGCGGAGTATCCCGCGCCACCGGAGAGCCTGGTGCTTGGGGTGCGTGACCTCGAGCGGGACCAGGCGCCCGCGAACTCCCAGGTTTCCAACGCCATCTCGAACGTGTTTCTCTCGGCGTTCACGGGACACCGCCTTGCGGACACTCAGTGTGGCCTGCGTCGCTATCCGTTGCCGCGAACACTGGACCTCGGGACTCGTGATCGAGGCTATGCCTTCGAAGCAGAGGTGTTGCTGCGAGCGTCTCGCGCGGGCATCCCGATCATCCAGGTGCCGATCGAGGTCTACTACCCGCCGCCGGGACTGCGACAGACACATTTTCATGTGGTAAAAGATCCTTCGCGCATCGTTCGCCGTGTGCTCAAGACTCTGGTCTACACCAGGTTGAGTCCGCCGAAGGTGCGTGGTGGCGGCGAGTAGAGGTCCCCATGAGCTCCTCCCCCCCAACCCCGGCTGAGGCGCCTCGACCTTCGTGGGCCGGGAGGTTCAGGCGCTGGGTGCGTCGGCATCCCAAGAAGCTCCTCGCGCTGTGTGTCGTCTTGGCGATCCCGCTCGGGTTCCACGCGTTCGCTGTGCTGCGGAGCGGCATGAAGCCGCCCAGCGTTGAGCTGGAGGAGCTCGCGCTCGATGAATCCCCGGGGATTCGGTTTGCGAACCGGGGTGACGCTCACCGGCTCGGGGCCGACAGCGACTACGCTCGCCACATCGGCAAGCTGGAAGAGGTGCGGCTGATCGGCTCGCCTTCGCAGATTGGCCAGGCGCACGCACGGCTCTTGAAGGCCGAAATGGACCGCACGGAGACCGTGGTGTGGAGCCTGTTTCGCCAGCACGTTACCAGCCGTTTGGCGCGCGCCCTGCTGCTCGACATGGCGCGCCTGCGCTATGCAGATCTCGACACCGAGCTGAGCACCGACCGTCGCTCCGAGATTGCCGCCCAGGCGTTGAGCTATCAGCCCGATCCATTCGACTCCGAGCTTCCGACTTACCAGCGCTTCGTGTTCCTGAACGCGCTCTACGACATCAGCCTCAGCTTTGAACAGTCTCCGCTAATCGGTTGCACCACATTCACCGGCAAGAGCGAGAGCGGGGGAGGGATGCTGGCGCGAGCGTTCGATTTCGAGGTTCACCCGATCTTCGACCAGGAGAAGATCGTGTTCTTGGTTCGCGAAGACGGCAAGCTGCCCTTTGCGTCGGTGGCCTGGGCGGGTCTGGTCGGTGTCGTGAGTGGGATGAACGTCGAGGGACTCAGCGTCGTAGTGCATGGCGCGCGCGCCGGTGAGCCTGGGGTAGTTGGCGAGCCTGTCGTACACGCGTTGAGGCGCGTCCTGTCCGACGCGCGCACCACCGCCCGCGCCGTCGAGTTACTGAGCGAACGGCCCCCGCTGGTCAGCCACCTGGTGATCCTGAACGACGCTGGGGGCGATGCACGCGTGGTGGAGCGTGTGCCGGGCCAGCCCAACGTCGTGCGTCGACTCGACGGCGCAGCATGCGTGACCAACCACCTCGAAGGACCGAGCTCTAGGGATCCGAAGAACCGCCGCGTTCGAGAGCTGACGTCCACCCTGCCAAGGCGTAAGCGGGGGGATGAGCTGACTCGAGCCCAACACGAGGCGCCGCTCACGGCGCAGGTCGCGGCTGACTGGCTCCGGGATCGACGACTTGCTGGCGGGACGAAGCTAGAGCGCGGGGACCGTAGAGCGATCGACGCGGGGATCGCTACCCACGCCATCATCGCCGACTCAAGCGCGCGCCGCCTCTGGGTAAGCGAAGGGCCAAACCTCGACGGAGCCTTCGTCGCTTTCGATCTGGCGCAGCTCCTGGCTGATGGCTACGTCCCGAGTCCGGATGAGGCGCCGCGGGAGCGCATCGCGGGGCGCGCGCCCGCCGCACCCTGACCGCGCTCCCTGACCGCGCTCCCATCGACGCAAAGGCGTGGCGGGGCTTGCCCTGCCTGAGCCCTGCTGTACCGTAGCCCCCGGATTTGGAGACTGATATGGCAATCGATTTCAAAGGCAAGGTCGCGATCGTAACCGGTGCAGGTAATGGCTTGGGCAAGAGCCACGCCCTCTCCCTGGCCAAGCTGGGCGCCAAGGTCGTCGTGAACGACCTGGGTGGCAGCGTGGACGGCTCGGGAGGCTCGAGTGATGCAGCGAACGCTGTCGTTGAGCAAATCCGCGCGGAAGGAGGGGAGGCGGTGGCCAACGGCGCTTCGGTCTCGGATCGCGCAGGCGCCGAGAGTATCGTCAAGACTGCGGTCGACGCGTTCGGTACCGTGGACATCGTCATCAACAACGCTGGCATCCTGCGTGACCGTACCTTCGCGAAGGTGACGCTGGATGACTTCGAGCTGGTCGTGAACGTGCACCTGCTAGGCGGCGTCTACGTCACCAAGGCTGCGTGGCCTATCCTGATCGAGAAGCAGTACGGACGAGTGGTGTTGACCACCTCGTCGAGCGGACTCTACGGCAACTTCGGGCAGTCCAACTACGGCGCAGCGAAGCTTGGGTTGGTGGGCCTGATGAACACGCTCAAGCTCGAA
>JAUILJ010001031.1 GCA_030433055.1 Polyangia bacterium | reverse complement strand
TCTCGCGCCTTCTCATCGCTGACCCGCGTCAGCAAGTCGAGCAGCCAGGGCGAGTCGATCCAGTCTGGTTCCGACTGAGGATCCCGCGCGTCGCTGAGCGCCTGGTCGATCAGCGTCTGCACGGTGATCTTCGTGCCTCCGCGGGTCACGAGGGCCTGCTTCGCGCTCACGCCGACCTGGACCAGTACATCCACGATCAGATGAGGATGGGGCTCGGTGGGGGCGAGGGCACTACCGGGAGGAAACGACCAGCGGGGTTTGCCCGCGGGGCTCGTCTCGCGCACCAGCTGTTTGCCAATGGCCTCGACGGCGCGCTGGCCATCCGATGCCTCGAAGTCCTTGCCGAAGGCGATCAGCCCGTGAGCGAGCGCCCAGGGGCTCGCTGCGTCGCCGGCTCCGCCGCGCACGACCTCACCCAGCGCATCGTGGAGCGCCCGCACCTGCTTGCGGTTGAGCTGGGGGCTCGAGGGCTGGGGGGGAGACGCGCTTGGGCTCGCTGCGCTGCCGCTCGGCGCTGGAGCGCTCGACGCAGTCGCTGTCTGTGAGGCAACCGGCCCGTTCAGGGTGCCTTCCCGCTCGTGGCGCTTCACCTCCAGATAGACCCCGGCGGCGGCGGCGCCGATCAAGATATAGAGCACTCCCTTGCTGCGCTGGTTCACGATGTCGCCAATGTCGTCGTTGAGCCGCGCGACGCGCGTGGCATGTGGCATATATCACAGCCTGTATGGCTCGAACCCTGCGCGTCTCCGTAAGTCCGCTGCGAAGCGGTGACCAGCAGCTCGAAGCGGACGCCGCCCACTACGTCGCGCGGGTTCATCGTTCGTCGCCCGGCGACCCATTGGTGCTCTTCGACCCTCTGAACGGGACGCAGGCCTGCGCGAGCGTGCTCGAGGTGAGCAAACAGCGCGTACGCGTGCGCGTGGAGGAGCCGCGGGAGGTGCCCGACGTGGGCCGGCTGCCTGTGAGCCTCGTGCAGGCGATGGGCAAAGGCGACAAGCCCGAGCGCGTCGTCAAGGAGGCTACCGCCCTTGGAGCGAGCGCCGTCGTACTGTTGGAGAGCGACCGGGGGACACCTCGGGTCACGCGAGTGGGAGAGCGCGCGGCGCAGCGTCAGCAACGCCTCGAGGCTTCGGCAGTCGATGCCGCGCGGCAAAGTGGCCGCTCCCGTATTCCGGAGATCGTCGGCCCGCTGCGCTTCGTCGACTTCTTGAACCAGGCGGGCGAGCGCAGCCTGGTGCTGGATCCTTGCGGTAACGTAGGCTTGCTGGAGAGCCTCGAGGCGCTGGCGCCGTCAGCTACGCAGCCGGTCCAGATCTGGATTGGTCCCGAAGGGGGCTTCTCACCCGCAGAACTCAGCGAGCTCGAGGGACGGGGCGGGCGCCGGGTTCGCTTCGGACCGCTGGTCCTGCGCACGGAGACCGCGGCGTGCGCGGCGCTTGGTGCGGTGCTCGCGTGGCATCAGCGCTAGCTGGGCCGGGTGAAGCTGTTCAGGCCACGCGGCCGTAGTTCGGGGGCGGAGGCGTGCGGTCTCCGAACCGGGCGGCGTCCTTGAGCCGCGCCTCGGCTTTGGGGGAGCGCATGCTGCAGGTCGCGTGGAAGATGTAGACCGCGATCAGAGCGGGGATCAGAGCGAGCAGCAGGGTCATCGGGGGGCTCCGGGGTTGGCAGGACGAACACCTGAAGAGCAACCCACGTGCCGCGCCCAAGCGGTCCCGTTCGCGTTTCTCCAAGCGCTCGAAGAGCGAAGGCGAAGGGTAGGGTTTCCTTCGCAAATTGGGCCAACTCCTGGCGCTCGTGGAAGCTCGGCGCCTGACGTCCGGGCCCCTTGACGCTGCCGTTCAGCGGACACGCCGCCGTGGTCGAGCGCCCACGCGGAGCGAGCCGTGGAGCTTCGCCTTCCCACCGCTTCCCACCCCCCAAGACGGTGCGATTGGCAAGATTTACTACTGAGCACCCGTTCATGTGAGGGGAGATCGGCCAGGTTTTGTGCTGGATCGACGGTTGTCCGAGTTGTTGACACCCGGGCCGGAGGTCCGTAGCTTCGGCCATCCAGTGGGAGAAAGTGGGGCGCGGTGTCGTTCCTTCCCATGGAATGGAAAGCCAACATGTTCCGCGGGCAGTTCGTTCAGAAGATCGACGCGAAGGGTCGCGTCAGCATGCCCGCGAGGTTTCGCGAGGCGCTGGCGAGCTCTGGTGACGCGCGCTTCATTCTGACGCCGGCCCCCTTCGACCCGTGTCTGCACGTGTTCGGGCTACGCGCCTGGGAAGAGATCGAGCGGCGCATCAGCGAGTTGCCGAGTCACGACCGCAACGTCGTGCGTTTCCGTAGGCAATACGTATCCGCCGCGGTCGAGTGTGAGACCGACCGTGCCGGGCGCGTGCTGATCCCGCCGCACCTCAGAGACCAAGCCGCCCTCGACAAGGAGCTCTTGTGGGCCGGCATGGGG
>JAUILJ010000118.1 GCA_030433055.1 Polyangia bacterium | reverse complement strand
CCTGGTTGGTTCCGTGCGGACCTGCTGAACCAGAAGCCGCCCAAGACGAAGACGCCGCCCAAGACGAAGACGCTCCCCAAGACGAAGATGCCGCCCAGGACGAAGATGCCGCCCAGGACGAAGATGCACCGGAAACCGACTCGCTCGCCCGTCGCGAGTCCGCCCCGTTGGCTGACCGTCACCTGCCCGAGACGCTGCCTGCCCCAGCGCTCGAGGCCGAGGCGCCGATCAGAGATCCGGCACCCCGAGTCACGTCTACGCGGATCTCCAGTCGCCCCCCCTCACCCGAACGCCAGGTCAGTTCGGGCAGCACGAACGAAACCCGCGCAGCCTTCTTCGCCGGAGAACGTCCCACGCCCCCACCGCCAAGCTCCAGTCGCCTCATGGAACCGTTGCCCCCGCTGCCGAGCGCTGATGTACCCAGCGGGCTGGTGTGGCCCTCCGCGAATGGCAGGGAGATCTTGCAGCGCATCCCAGTCGACGACGCCGTGCTCCACACGGAGCTGGTGGGGCGCTCTGGAACCGCGGACGGCAGCGGGCGCTCGGATGCCTACATCTATGAGGCCGGGATCTGGTGTCTGAAGACCGCCGCCCGTCGGCGCTTCCTCGATGCGGATGAAGCGAGGGATGCGCTGCTCAGACTCGTGCGTCACAAGATCCTGCTGGGAGATCTGCTGGTACAGAACACCGTGCTCACTGTCCAGCACGGCCCCACAGGGGACTTCTGGCTGTGGACCGTGACGCCCTGGCTGACCACCCTGCGCGGCTCGATGACCTATGCGGTGCATCGAAAGGATGGGGCGGAGCTGGAACGCAGCCTGGTGATCTTTGGCGAGCTTGCGGTACGCGCACTGCTCCTCGCCTCGCGCGCCAATGTCTTGCTCGATGTACACCCCTCCAACTTCGCTTCGCTGCGTGACCGTTGCTACTACCTGGATGACGACATCGCCCGCGGCTCGCGCCTGCCAGCGGTGGGGTTCGCGCTCCTCCGCCGCGTCGACGAGTATGCGGAGTGGCCCGCCGCGACCACGGCCTACGTCAACGTGGTCGCGGCGGCGCTGGCAGAACACTTGGACCAGGAAGACATCGAGCGCCTCGACCTGCGCCGCGCCCTCCAGGACGCCATCGTGAGATCTCCCGCCGCGCTCGCGGCCCGTGTGCGTTTCCTCGAGGCTCTGAGTTCGGGCGCGCGAGGATGACCCATGCGGGTCGGGATCATCGCAGATGTCCACGCCAACTTGGCCGCACTGGAGGCCACCTTGGAGGCGTTGCAGAGGCTGGATGTCGCGGAGACGATCTGCCTCGGGGACGTCGTTGGCTACAATGCCCGGCCGAGCGAGTGCGTGGAACGGATCGCTCGAGTCTGCTCGGCCACCGTCGTTGGGAACCACGATCGGGACGTACTCTCGCGCGCACCACAAGACGGGACGCGAGCCGTCGCGCGCCTCGTGCAGACCTGGACTCGTACCCAGTTGAACTCCGGGCACCTCGACTGGCTCGGCCAGCTACCGAACCGAGTAATCCACCCTGATGGCTTCGTCGCGGTCCACGGATGCTACATGAACGATCTCCACTATACGGGCTACGTGACGTCTACGATGCTCCCGGCGAACCTGGAACGCGTTGCCACACGGCAAGACTGGCCGAGCGTCGCCCTGGTGGGGCACACCCACACCCCCGTGTGCGCCTTCATTCACGCAGCCCAGCTCTTCGAGAGCGCTGGCGCTGTGTGTCAATGGCCCAAGGGCGCCACCGCGGTGCTCCTCAACCCGGGCTCCGTTGGACAACCGCGCGACGGAGATCCGCGGGCCAGCTTCGGCGTGCTCGATGTGTCCGCGCGAACGTTCGAGGTGCACCGTGTCGTGTACGATATCGAACGAACCATTTCTGACCTCGACGCCGCTGGGCTGCCCAGCGAGCTCGGCGATCGGTTGAGGGAGGGGCGATGATCGACTCGGTGCTCTTCGAGCTCGTGGACTGTGGCCTCAGCGGCCCGGAGACCAACCTGTTCAGCGGGCTGTCGTGGCGCATAGAAACCGCCAGGATCAACGCGTTGCTCGGGCCCTCTGGTGTGGGCAAGAGCCTCATTCTGCGAGGGTTGGCTGGAGATCTCCCCCAGGGTTGGCAGCGCAAGGGGCGCTGGTTGTACCGCCAGGCGGAGCAGCCACCTGGAGAGGAGCTGTTCTGGCTGCGTCAGTCTCCCCACGGGAGCAACCCCGGTTGCGACGTGGATGAGCTGATCCGCGACATTCGTTCCCATGCGGTAACTCTGCTCGACGAACCCGAGCGCTACCTCGGCGAGGCGGAGCTACACCGGTTGGGGGTAGCACTGCGTGCCTATACGGGAACCACCCTGCTCGTGACCCACGACGTCGCCTTCGCACGCGAGTTCTCCCACCGCGTCGCGCTGCTCTGCGCCGGACGACTGTTCGCCGATGGGCCGACGGCGCAAGTATTCGACGCTCCGCCGAACGAGCTGACCGCTCGCTTCATACGGGAGGGCAACTGCTGGCCACGGCCACCCGATCCCCCACTGCCCAACCACTTCAACTGGGTCATCCCCAATGCGCTCGCCGGAATGGGGAAGCCCGGGCTGCTTGGCTCCCGGGAAGATGAGCTCGCTGCCATTGCCCTGTCTGGCGTTTCGCTGCTCATCACGCTCACCAAGGAGAGCTTCTCGCCCGCCGAGCTCAGCCCCTTCGGCCTGGAGGCGCGACACTTCCCCGTGGAAGACATGGGGATCCCAACCGTCGGTAACGCGATTCGCCTTTGCCGGACAGTGGAAAAGGCCCTCGCCAGAGGTGACCGCGTGGCGATTCATTGTCACGCGGGCCTCGGAAGAACTGGAACCATGATCGCCGCGTACCTGATCTACAAAGGACAGTCCGCAACGGACGCGATCGTGGCGGTGCGAAAGGTCGGCCCAGGATACATTCAGTCTCAGGCGCAGCTGGATTTCCTGAAGCGCTTCGAGCAAGACAGCGCTTAAATCCGCGCGGTAACGTTCGAGCGATCTCCTCGACGGGCGCGCCCGCTCTGCGCGGACCGCCTCCACCAACCAGCCTACGGCCTTCACTCTGCCGGGGCGAAGCCGCGATCGCGTAGCGCCAGGCGCTCCGCCGCCGCCATGCGCAGCAGCCAGCGCGAGCCGAGCAGGAGCCACAGCACGACGCTACCTCCTGCGAGGTGAAACACCGCTCGATAGCCCGCCCCTGGATCGGCGGTCGAACCGAGCACTGCGCAGGTGATGCCTGCCGCAGCCGGGCCCAGCAGCATCCCGAGCGCCCCGGCTGCGTTGACCCACGCCATCGCAGTTCCCCGCTGGTCCTCCCGGGCCTGCGCCGCGTAGTTCAACGTGGTCGCGAAGAGAAACGCCGAAGCGATCCCAGCGGCAAACATCAGCAGTACCAGCCAGGCCGAAGGAACGTGACCCAGGCCATGCAGCACCGCGGAGTAGGTGAGGCCTCCCCCCAGCAAGAGCGCCGCTGGTGGAACACGCTCAGCCAGCCGAGACGCCGGGTACATGAACACCGCGAAGCTCAGCGTGAGCGCGCTGAAGAGCAAACCAATGTGAGAATCCCCCAGGCCGTGCACCTTGTGCGCGAACAGCGCGAACGTCACGACGATGCACCCCACCGTGAAGCGCCCGACGAACGCTGCACCGATCGGCACCAACAGCTCCCGCCGCTGGAACAGCTCCCGGAGTTGCAGGGCCTTTGCCGCGCGCTCCACTCCTGTCGCTGCTGCACTGCGACCGGCGCAACCAGCGATCCCGAGCGCGAGTACGCCCCCAGCCCAGAGCGGCGCGCGACTGTCCAAGGCGATGAGCAGGGAGCCAAGCGTGTTACCCAGGGCGATCGCGAAGATGATCGCTGCGCCCGCCACGCCCATCACACGACCGCGGCCTGCGTCACGACCGAGCCCAGCCATCTCTGCCAAGAGTACCGTCGCTGCCCCCACATGAGCGCCGCCCTCCACACAACGGAGCGCCAACACAGCCTGCGTCGATATCCGACAGCTGATCGCCAGCAACAGGACGCCATCCGCCATGGCCAAGACGGTCAGGATGCGCCTCGGGTCTCGACCGCGATCCAGCAGTCGCCCGACGATGGGTGCAGCGAGCGCCGCGCCGAGCATGTTGAGCGCGCTGAACGCGTGCATTGAACCCTCATTTCCGCCATGAAATGCGGCGAACAGCGGCCGTATCGCCGGGATCACCAGCGTGGCGGGCAGCATCTGGAAGAAGATGATGACGGCCAGCGCGCGAACGCGTCGGGGAAGGCTCCGGGATTGCGTCGTGATTGGCTGCTCCACGGCGCTTGATCAGAGCAAGCCGCATGCCGTCGTTCGGGTCAGTGGCCACTGCACTTGTCGTCCCTGGTAGATTGACCCGATGAGGTGGCGTCACTGGGCTCTCGCGATTCCCGTAGTCGCCTGCAGTCCAACGACGGAGGTCGAGCCAGGTCCGACGTCTCACTCGACCGCATCGCTCGCCGCGCCGCCGCCAGCCCCCCTCGTGCTGCCTTCACCGGCACGCGGGCGGGGCCCAAGGGCGGTACTGATCAACTCGGAGTGCGTGGGATGCCACCCGGCGCAAGCAGAGCAATGGCGCGGATCGCGCCACCAAAGCTCTGCGACGAATCCGGCTTATCTGGCCGCTTCGCGCATCGAGCCCTCCGCGTTCTGCCGAGCTTGCCACGCGCCAGAGTCACGAGCAGGTGACCCTCACCCCCAACCCTCGGACGAGCTGGGCGTTGGCTGCGTAACCTGTCATCAGGTCGAGCCGGGTGTGGTGCTTTCCGCGGGGCAAATCGATGAAGCGCTCGCTGCGACACCGGACATGCCCCACCGCGTCCAGCGCAGCACTCGATACGCGACCACCGGCGCGTGTGCTGGCTGCCACGAATTTTCCTTCCCTGGGGAACTACAACCGGCTCAAGGGAAAGGTACGGCGCACATGCCTCGGCTGATGCAGTCGACGCTCACCGAGCACGCCAACAGTCAGGCGCGCGACCGACCTTGCGCCTCCTGCCACATGCCTCTCGCTGAGGGCGCGAAGCATCACGGCTTCGGGCAGGTGCGTCGAGCCACCTGGCTGCGGCGGAAGCTGGATGTTCACGTCGAACTCACGGGCTGGCAGTCGCTCTCCGTGCGCCTCGAGCCCGTGAACCCGGCTCATGGCTTCCCCACGGGAGATCTGTTTCGGCGCCTGGAGATCGGGGCAGAGCTGGTCGCCCCGAGCGGCGCGTCGCTGGCCCGCGACGTGCGCCACCTGGGCAGAGAGTTCGCGCTCGGTCCGGGCGGGGCTCGCCAGCAAACGGCGGACAACCGCATCTTCAATCACGCGGTGGAGCTGGAGCTGGACGTCTCCTGCGGCGACGAACCGGGCAACCACCTGCGTTGGTGGGTGACCCTGCAACGGGTCGCGTTTCATGATCCGAGGGAACCCTCGAGGTCGGAGATCGAATCCGAAGTCGTGATTCATCGAGGCGAACTATGCGACACGCAGAAGGAGCGACAACGGTGAAGTGCGGTATCGGCTACCTGGTCTTCGCGCTGCTGGCGGCCGCGTGTTCACGGACCTCTGAAGAAACGGATCACCCTCGGCCGGCGCCCTCGGAGATCGCGGATGTCGCCCCCTCACGAAGCGCAACGACGCCCAGGAAGGACATCCCTACGGAGCCCGTTGGCTCTGCAGCGTTCGAGCTGACGCGGCGCCTCGACAAGCAGCTGACCGGGAACGCGACGCTGTACCAGGGGGAGAACGTCGTCTTCGTGGCCATGGGTACTCGCTTGGGCAAGCTGAACGAGGCAGGGCTCGAGTGGGTCCATCGAATCCCCAAGGATACAGGCTTCGGGACCAACGAGATCACCGGCGCGGGAGGACGCTATCCGGATCTCTACTACCTGACCTACGTCTCACCGTTGGCTCGCGCACCGGCGCCCGCGTTCCTACCGCTACCCAAGGGCGCCCCTTCGGTGTTCAGCCCGGGCGGCGGCGCGGGCTTCGTGAGCGGCGTCGCCCGAGTAGAAGACACGATCTTGGTGGCTGGCTACTCCAACCTCCAGGGCTATGTCCTGGTGAGCGCCGGAGGAAAACACCTGGTGCGCAAGCAGAAGCTGCCTCAGGACGCTGGCTGCAAGGGCGACGAGCTGATGCCAGGATCCATGGGCGCCGGACGCCACGCCCTGGAACCCCACGCCCTGGGAGCCACGCCCCGCGGAACGCTGATCAGCGTCGGCGTCCTGTGCAACAAGCGCAACCCGACGTTGGAAGTCTGGGCGCCGCGCCAGGCCGATTCCAAGTTCATGGAGCTGCCATGGCGCGGCGACGTTACCAACGTCCAAGCATTTCCGGGAAGAAACGATGCGCTGTGGCTGGTGGACCCAAAGGGCAACCGCATCCTGCGCTACGATGCAGGCAAGATCTCCGAGGTGCCGGCTCCCCCTGGCATCGACCGCGTCACCAGTCGGGACGGCGCACTCTACATTCACCACCGCGACGCCATCTACGAGCTCCCTGACGCGAGCCACCCCGAACCGAAGCGCGTCGCCGAACTGCGCTGGCCCATGCGCCTCGAGAGCATGGTTCGCCTGGGCTCGAAGTTCTGGGTCACCCGCGAGGGGCGAGTGTACGAGCTCACGCGAGGCAAGGGGACACGCTACAGCGCCGGTTGCGACGCGCCCTTCGTCTACCTCTACTCGGTCACCCGCGACGCACCGAAGGCATATAGCTTCCCCAAGACGCGCAAGGCGCTGATTCAGTTCGAGCACGCGGACAAGCTTCGACTGGTGGAGTTCGAAGCCGCCGGGCGCCACGTCGGAGCGGCCGTGCCAGACGAAGCCACCGCCAGGAGCCTCATCGCTCACCTGAAGCAGGCGATGCCCAAGGAGCGACCCGAGCTGCTCTGCTTCGCTCCGGCGGCAGCGCGCACTGTCGACCTGGGGACTGGAAAGTCCTCCACCGCCGAGCCTGGCCATTCACGGGCACCCTAGTCTCTGAGACCAGCGCGGACCAGCTCCGCTTCCCGCACCTGGCCGCCCGAAGTCAGATACAGGCGCCCGTCGTTGCGCACGAGCTCGAAGGACAGCGCGCGTTCGTCAAGCCCTTCGAGCAGCGAGGTGAACTCTCGAGGCAGCTGCCACACCACAATGTTTTCCTCGCGGAATATTTCATGCTTCTCGAGCTGCCGCTTGAGGTGGGTCAACGAGTCATCCGTGTAGACCTCCACACGCTCACACGCCTTGCTCGCCTTGTGCAGGCGCTCGGCAGATGGAGCGCCCACGTCGATCCAGGCCAGGCGCTGCCCCGTGAGATCCGTGACCATGACCGGCGGCTCGTTCGCGTCCGACAGCCCGCCTTTGGAGAAGCCGATGCCCTCCTGGTAGCTCAAGCAGTAGGCGAGCGTACGCAGCCACAGGTAGCGCATGTTCTCGGAGGGATGCCGCGCCAACCGCAGCTCGAGCTGCTCATACACGCCGCGATCAACGTCGGACAACGTCACGTCCCATCGGTAGATGGTTGCAGAGAGAGCCACGGCCCAGTGTATGCCTGCTCGGCCCCATCGACGCCACCACCCATCTGCCGAGGCCCGGGGGCAGCCTCAACCCGGCGCGCGGCGCAGCTCGCGGACGCCGCGACCCGTCTTTCGCCGCAGCAGGTTGCGCAAGGTCACGCCGTCCACGTAGCCCACCTCTCGCGCGATGTCGTCGACGCTGGCGTCCGTGGTCCGCAGCCGGTGGATGGCCTGGTCCACTCGCAGATCTTGGACGAAGCCGAGAGGGCTCCGGCCGAGCACGCGCTGGGTGCGCCGGGCGAGTGTGCGAGGGCTGGTGCCAATCGCCTTCGCGGCGTCCTCGACCGAGAGCTGTTCCGCGATGTGCCCGCGCGCCCAGCGCTCAAAAGCCTCGACCAGCGGGTCCGCGTGGGCGAGCTGATCGGGGATGGCGTGGAGCGCCGGCGTGGAGCGAGCTTCTACCAGCAGGTAGCGAGAGACGAGAGACGCCAACGTCGGGCTCTTGGTGCGGATCAACCACAGCGCCAGGTCCAGGTGCGCCAGCGCGGCACCAGCCGTGATGCAGCGACCGCACTCGATGACCATGGTCGAGTCGTCCAATATTACCTCAGGGAACCGCTGACGGAAGGTAGGCCCGAGCCACCAGGTGGTCGTGGCCTTCCCACCGTCGAGCAACCCCGACTGCGCCAGCACGAACGTACCGGTGCAGGCCGCTAGCACCTGCGCACGCCCCGCGTGGCGTTGCTTGAGCCACGCGCAGGCTTCTCCAACGTCGCTACGTTCGAGCGCCGCGCAGATGGTCTCCGGGGTCTTGCAGCCAAGCGCCGGCAGCAACAACACACTGGCTCGCGGTGTTGCGCCCACCTCGACCACCGGAACCTTCAGGCCCTGGGCGGTGTGCACCTCGCGCCTGAGCCCGACCGTCCGCACGTCGAAGCGCAGCCTCTGACCCGGCACGTTCGGGGCCAGCTCGTTGGCAGTAGCCAGCGTATCCAGCACCGCGGCCAGCCCGAGATCGAAGACACCATCGAGCACCAGCACGTCTATCCGCATGGCTGAAATGATATCAACGTTGTCGCTTCTGCCAATGGGACTGCTGCGCCGCTGCGCCTAGGCTCACTGTCGAAACATCGCGCACGCGCCGAGGACGCCGCGTCATGCGTTCGCCGCTACGGCGCACCGAAGAAGGAGAAACCCATGGTCAAGCTCGGACTACTCGCAACCATCAAGGCAAAATCAGGCAAGGAATCCGCGGTCGCGGAGCTGCTCAGCAGCGCGGTCGCCCTGGCCAATCAAGAGGCCAAGACCGTGGTCTGGTTCTCATTCCGGGTCGACGCCTCCACCTTTGGCGTGTTCGACGCGTTCGCCGACGAAAGCGGACGCAAGGCTCACCTCGAGGGGGAGATCGCCAAGGCCCTGATGGCCCACGCCGACGAACTCCTCGCGGAACCACCAAGCATCAAGCCGGTGGACCTGCTGGGCGTCAAGCTCAGCAGCTAGTCAGAGGAACGCTGCGTCTCACCCCCCCAAACCTCTGCGAACGCGCGTCTCCACGGGCGCCACGAGTGCATCGCGCCATCGAGCGTGAGCTCGTCCCGGTTCAAAGGTTCTAGAGGTTTTGGGGGTGTGGAAGCTTTTTAGGGGGAGAGGGCTCAAGGTTTTTCACGGCTGAGCCGTTGTGGACCCCATGGGCCCGCCTCGAATTCTGATCGTGGACGACGATCCTGGCGCCATTCACGTCCTGGCTCGCCTACTTGCCGCAGATGCTGGCCTCAGTGTGGCCACGAGCGGCGAAGATGGCTTGCGCATCGCCCGTGAAGTGAAGCCCGACCTGGTGCTGCTCGATGCCGAGATGCCCGTGATGAGCGGCTTCGACGTGTGTCGCGCACTGAAGGCCGACCCGGAGCTCAACCACGTCCCCGTGATCTTCGTGACCTCCCACAAGGACGAGGACTTCGAAGTGTCGGGCTTCGACGCGGGAGCAGCGGACTTCATCGGCAAGCCGATCAACCCCCGTCTGGTCCGAGTCCGGGTGCAAAACCAGCTGCGCGTGAAGCGCATGGGGGACGAGCTGCGGAGGAACGCCAGCACTGACGGGCTGACCGGGCTGTTCAACCGAGCGTGGCTCGACCAGGCCATCGAGCGTGAGTGGCGTCGCGCGCAGCGCGGGTGCGAGGCGCTGTCGTTGCTGTTGATCGACGTCGATCACTTCAAGCTCTACAACGACCACTACGGTCACCCCGCTGGGGACCGCTGCCTGCAAGCGATCGCGGGGGCGCTGAAGAAGGTGTGCCGTCGTCCCGCCGACGTCGCTGGGCGGTTTGGTGGCGAAGAGTTCGCGCTCTTGCTCCCGGACACCAACGCGCACGGTGCGCAGTTCGTTGCGGCGCAGCTCCTCTCCACGATCGAGTCCCTGGGCCTGGGCCACGCTGCGTCTCCCACCTCGCCCATCGTGAGCGCCAGCGTGGGCATCGCCAGCTGGGATCCCACGGCCAACCATGATTTCCCTATGGATTCTATCGACGCGACCGACGGCGTGGCTGCGCTGGTGGATGAAGCCGATCGTGGCCTGTACCGCGCGAAGCACGCCGGCAGGGCCCGGGCGTGCTTCGCTGCACCCGCTGTCACCCGTGGCTCGGAACCGCGGATCCAGGCGACGGGGACGGCGTGAGCGCACTCGAATCGCGGCTCGGGCGAGGACGCCCGCTGGCTGCGGCGACTCTGGTGACCGTCGTGGGCCTGTTGGTGGCGCTGCTGGTGGCCTACGGACAGCGCACGACCAACGCAGCGATCACTCGCGACCGCTTCGAGCGGGTAACCAACCAAACCGCCGCGAGCATCCAGCAACGAGTGCACCTGTATGAGTACGGCCTGCGAAGTGCGAGGGGCGCGGTCGTGGCTCGCGGATCTCAACGCATGGATCGCAGGCACTTCATCGCCTACAGCCGGACGCGGGACGTCGACCAGGAGTTCCCCGGCGCTCGTGGCATGGGCATCATCTGGCGGGTAGCGCGAGCCAATGAGGCCCAGTTCGTGGCAGGCGCCCGCAGCGACGGCATGCCCGGCTTCTCCATCTCCGAGCTCGCGCCCGGCTCGCAAGAGCGCTTCGTGATCGAGTTCATCGAACCGGTGGGGCGCAACAGGGAGGCCATCGGTCTCGATATCGGCTCCGAGTCGAGGCGCAGGCGCGCGGCGACCCAGGCCATGCGCGACGGGCGCGCGATCCTCACGGCGCCTATCACGCTCGTGCAGGCGACAAACAAGCCGCTGCAGTCGTTCCTGCTGCTGCTGCCAATCTATGCGCCGGACAAGCCGCTCCACACCCCGGAGCAACGAGAACGCGCGTGTGTCGGCTGGTCCTACGCCCCGCTCGTGATGAGCGAAGTCCTGGCAGACGTGGCCCTTGGTGAAGAGGTCTCCACGACGCTGCGGGACGTGGAGACCGAGGGGCAGGGGCCCTTCTTCGCCACGGGCTCACCGGACGCGACCCAGGCGCAGCTCAGGAGCGTGCGTCAGTTCGAAGTCTTCGGTCGAACGTGGGAGGCCGAGTTCAAGCCGACGCCGCAGTTCACGGCCCGCCTGAACCTGCCCGATCCCCGCACCGTCGACCTGATCGGGAGCGTGATCGCGCTCCTGCTCGGCGGCTTTGCGTATCAGCTGGCGCGCATGAGACAGCGCGAACAAGTAATCCGCACGGAACAAGACCTCCGCGCAGCCATCGTCGACAGCTCCCCGGACGCGATCATCGGCGAGACCCTCGACGGGATCGTGGTCGACTGGAATCGAGGCGCCGAGGCGCTATTCGGATACTCCGCCGAGGAAGCGCTCGGCCGCCACGTCTCCGAGTTGATTCTGGCTGGCGACCAGATCGACGACGACGCAAGCTTGCGCAAGAACGTGGCGAGTGGGCGAGAGGTCGCCTCATTCGAGGCGCAACGCAGGCACCGGGATGGCAGCTTGATCGACGTGTCGATCGCCGTATCCAAGGCTCGCCTCGACACCCACGGCGTGCGCTTCTTCGCCAAGACGCTGCGAGACATCCGACAGACGAAGCAAGCCGAACGGGCGATTCGCGAAGTCAATGGGCGCCTCGAACGGGAAGTCGCCGAGCGCACCAAGGAGCTGAACGCGACACTCCACGACCTGGAGAGCATCCTCAATGCACTGCCTTCGCTGGTCTCCTACTGGGACCACGATCTGAAGAATCGCTTCGCCAACCACACGTTCGAAGAGTGGTTCGGCCTCGACCCCGCGACGATGCCCGGCAAGACCATGCGCGAGCTCCTGGGACCACGAGCCGACGAGATGATGCCGCGATTCGAGGCCGCGCTCCGCGGCGAACCTCAGGCCATCGAGCGCCACTTCGTCGATCCCCAGGGCAAGAAGCGCTGCTCCGTACTGCAGCTCCTCCCGGACACGCAGGGCGGCAGGGTCCGCGGATTCTACGGCATCGCCTTCGACATCACACCCCAGGTGGACGCCCAGGCGGAGCTGGCCCAGGCGTTGCGCGACAACCAGGCGCTCCTCGGGACCATCAACACGCTGGCGCTCGTCTCGGTCACGGACCGAGACGGGAGGATCCTCGAGGTCAACGACCACTTCTGTGAGACCTCGGGCCACTCCCGCGAAGAGCTCGTCGGACAGACGCACTCCGTCATCAACTCCAACCACCACCCCGAGGAGTTCTGGGAGGAGATGTGGAGGACGATCGGCGCTGGTCGGCCTTGGCGCGGCGTGGTGTGCAACAAGCGCAAGGACGGGAGCCACTACTGGGTAGACAGCCTGATCGCGCCGTTCCTGGCCGAGGACGGCAGCATCGAGAAGTACGTCTCGATCCGCTTCGACATCACCGGGCGCTACCACATGGAGCAGGAGCTGCAGGCAACCCACCAGCGCATCACCATCGCGACCGAGAGCGCGGGGATCGGGATCTGGGAGTACGACCTGGTCGAAGACAAGCTGATGTGGGACGAGTGGATGTACCGCCTGTATGGCTATCCGACGACGACGAGCTCGCCGTACGAGCTGTGGGCGGACAACCTGCACCCGGACGACCGCGCGCGCGCCGAGGATGAACTCAAGCAGGCGATCGCCGGCGGCTCGTGCTTCGATACGGAGTTTCGCATCATCCGCGCCGACGGCGAGGTGCGACACCTGAAGGCTGCAGCACAGATCAGCCGGGACGCTCAGGGCAGAGCGTTGCGCATGGTTGGCGTGAACTTCGACATTACCGAACGGAAACATGCCGAGCTGGAGCTGATCCAGACGTCGTCGCTGTTGCAGGCCGTGCTCGGTTCCGCGACGGATGTGGCCCTGATCGCCGCCGACCCCCAGCTCACGATTCGAGTCTTCAATCCCGGCGCGGAGAAGCTGCTCGGCTACAGCGCCGAGGAGATCGTCGGGCACCACGATCCGTCGCTGTTTCACGATCCGGCCCAGATGCAGGCGCGCGCTGCCGAGCTCAGTGAGGCGAGCAACGCGCCAGTCACCAGCCTCGAGGTGTTGACCCACCCCCTCTCCCTCGAACGACCGAAGGAGTGGACCTACGTCCGCAAGGACGGGCGCCGCATCACGGTGTCGCTGGTGGTTACGCCGATGTTGCGCGATGACGGTGAACTCTCTGGCTACCTCGGCGTGGCCCACGACATCACTGAGCGCAAGGAATACGAGGCGACGCTCGAGGACGCCAGGCTCAAGGCCGAGCGCGCGAACCAAACCAAGGCTCAGTTCCTC
>JAUILJ010000117.1 GCA_030433055.1 Polyangia bacterium | reverse complement strand
CGAACTCCATGCAAAAGTAGGCGACTCGAGGGACTTGGGGGCTGACCGGTTGATTCATGGCGTCTCCTTGCCCAAGTAGTAACTCAATTTTGAGTTACTACAAGACAAACTTGGAGTGTTCTTCCGAGAGGATCAGATTTTCCTATTGATTTTCAGCGGGTTAGGAGTAACGGCGCGCAGCGGTTCAAGCGGTTTCGAACTCACCAACCCCCCCCGACCGGGCCGACCGCGCGGAAACAGGTCCGGCCAGTTCGACACTGCGATTGCCGCTCCGACCGCAGGGCCCAACGGGATCCGTAAGGCAGCCAGAAACGCCGCGGAACACGTTGGCATTGCCCGGCCGGCGCGTCATGATGCGGCGCACTCAAGAGCCTCGACATGATCAAACATCGCACCATCCTCGCCGCCCTAGGTCTATCGCTTTGCTTGGGCGTTGCATCAACCGCACACGCTGAAGACAAGGCACTCGCCGAGTCTCTGTTCCAAGAAGGTAGGCGCCTGATGGGAGAAGGTGACGCGGCCAAGGCTTGCCCCAAGTTCGAGGCGAGCCAGAAGGCCGATCCCTCCCCAGGCACGTTGATCAACCTGGCAGGCTGTTACAAGACCCTGGGCCGCACCGCGTCAGCTTGGGCGGAGTACAAGTCCGCGGAAACGCTAGCACGGAACCTGAAGCGGAGCGATCAGCAGGAGTTCGCCGCGAAGGCCGCTGCAGAGCTTGAGCCGAATCTCTCCAAGCTGGAGCTCGTGCCACCGAAGACCAAGATCAAAGACCTGCAGGTCACCCGCGATGGCGAGCTGATCGCCAACGGTAGCCTCGGAACTCCAGTAGCCGTCGATCCTGGCAAACACGAGATCAAGGTGAGCGCGCCGGGCTATCGCCCTTGGGTCACCACCGTCGAGGTTGGGCCAAACGGGGACGCACAGATCGTACGTATCCCGCCACTCGCGATCGACGAGACCGCGCAGGCCGATGGGGGTGGCGGGCCAGGAAGGCCTGACAGCGCGGGAGGTGGCTCGTCAGCGCTGCCGTGGGTACTGATCGGCGGCGGTGGCGTGTTCATCGGGGGTGGGCTGATATTCGGCATGCTCGCGAGCAATCAAGCCAGCGACGCGGAGAACGACCCCACGCTCTGCCCCAACAAAGAGTGCTCGCCAGCGGGTCAGGACGAAATCGACAGCGCCGAAGGTAAGGCTCTGATCTCCACGATCGGAGTCGGCGTGGGGGCGGCAGCCGCGATTACCGGCGTGGTGCTTCTACTCACCCAGGATTCGAGTTCCAGCGCCAAGAAGAAGAGCAGTCGTTTTGCGAACGTCACCCCCGTCTTTGGGCCTGGTGGGAGCGGGTTGTACGTCAAAGGCTCGTTTTGATGCGCAAAACGCTCTTCGCAGCTGGGTGGGCGCTGACGATTGTGGGTTGCAACAGCCTGCTAGGGCTGGATGATTTCCACGAGGCAAAAACGGGAGCAGCCGGCTCGAGTGGCTCTGGTGGTGCCGCCGGTGCCGCCGGGATGAGCGCCGGGGGGAGCACGACGGGCGGCACGGGAGCCATTGGCGGCACGGGAGCCATTGGCGGCACGGGAGCCGGCGCCGGAGCAGGTGGCGGAACCGCGGGGACGTCAGGTGGCGGCACGGGCGGTACGAGTGGTGCTGGCGGTTCCGGCGGTTCCGGCGGTTCCGGCGGTGCGCTCCTCACCTGCTCGCAGTTCGGCGCAACGGTCGAGCTGCTAGGGCCCACGGAACTCGGTGCGGATGACGTGATTGCGATTGCGATCTCTGACCCCGCCCAGGCCCGAGTCCACGTGGCGGCGCTCGTGGACAGCGGCTCAGCTCGTTCGATCCTCGTACGAACCGAGCAGAAGAGCGGGACCCTGTCCGCGATCCGCAAGGTGGACCTCTCGGAGAACTTCGCGCTCGTCGATGGCTACGTAAGCGGTCAGACGCTACACCTGCTCGGGTTCAGCGACGGCATGCTCGCGGAGCTGACCGCGGACTTGAACAGCAGTACTGACTTGAGTCAGCCGTCGAGCGTTGCAACGCCATGCACTGCGACCGCGCGGGCGGTGTTCGCGTTTGACGGCAGCACGCTCCACTATGCAGCTCAGTGCCAGTCGGGTGAAGTGTACGTCGACAGTTCCGGCACTCCAGTGTTCACCTCGACGGCAACGAACCTGCGCTCGATGCAGTTCGCTGGCGGTACTGCATTCCTGACGCTCGACGACGGAGGGAACTCGACCTTCGAGCTCCGGTACGGGCCCAGCTGGGCGGCGCAGAACATCGACCACGGGCTGGGCGGGCTGGGTGTAGCGTGGTTGTACCAGGCGGCCACCCCTGGCGACGTCGCGCTCCTGCAGTTCGAGGTCAACGGGACTGCAACCGAAGGCGGCAGCTACTGGGGCACCTTCTCTGCCGCGAGCCCACCCACGACTCAGTCCCCCCCAAGCCTCACGCAGATCTCGAACTCGGCGAAATTCTTCTACCCCTATTTCTCATCCCCGCGGAACTCAAAGGTAGCGCTAGCGAGCCGCACAGGCGACGCGAAGGGGATCACGATGGGTCTGCTGGCACTGGACGGAAGCCTCCTAGCGTGGGATCAGTCGGTCGCTAGCTTCACGACAGGGATCGCGAACCAAGAAGTCGCGGCGGCGGGGGTGGCCCCCGGCACGAACGCAGTCGTATGGACCCTGAAGGACGGCAACGATCAGTACGTGCAAAGTCAGCTGATGGCCTGCGAAGCCAGCAACTAGCCCCGCGGCGTTCGCGGGCCGATGTGTGGTATCTCGGGCGCTCTGTCGCTCCCGACCAAGCGAGGAAACGCCCATTGTTGCCCTCCCTACCGCCTGCGCTTGACCCCACCCCCATCGCGTCACAACCTCGGGACCCCGCCCCTGGGTGACCCCTGTTCAAGGACGCGCTTAAGTTGGCAGCCAAGAAGACCGCGAAGAAGAGCACGAAGACCAAGCGCGCCACCAAACCGCGCAAGCAGGTAGTCGAAGTCGAGACCACCGCCGAGGAAGTGGACGAGGAGTCTGACGACGAGGAGTCTGACGACGACCTCGCGGATGACGACGTCGTCGAGGCGGAGGCGGAGGTGATCGACGAGCGCGAGCTCGAGAAGGTCGCCACGCCGAAGAACAAGAGCAAGGAGACCGCGCTCAGCACCATCGACCCGATGGCGATGTACATGCGCGAGGTGCAGCGGCATCCGGTGCTCAGTGCGGAGGAGCAGCGCCAGCTCGCGATCAAGTACACCGAAGGCGGCGACGTGGATGCCGCCGCCAAGCTGGTCACCACCAACCTGAGGCTCGTGGTGAAGCTCGCCTACGAGTATCGCCGCGCCTATCGCAACATGATGGACCTCATTCAAGAGGGGAACATCGGGTTGATGCAGGCGGTGAAGCGCTACGACCCATATCGCGGGGTGAAGCTGTCGTCCTACGCAGCCTGGTGGATCCGCGCCTACATGTTGCGCTTCATCCTGAACAACTGGCGGTTGGTGAAGATCGGCACCACCCAGGCCCAGCGCAAGCTGTTCTTCAACCTGAACAAGGAGAAGCAGCGGCTGGCGCAGATGGGCATCGAGCCCACCCACGAAGAAATCGCCAAGCGCCTCGACGTCGACAAGAAGGACGTCATCATGATGGAGAAGCGCCTGGCCCGCGGCGATGCATCCCTCGACGCGCCCGTGGGCGACTCCGATGGGCGCCAAACGAGTCGACTGGATCTGATGCCGACGTCGGATCAGGGCCCGGATCTGATGACGGAGAGCGCCGAGCTCTCCGATCTGGTGCGCCAGCACCTGGAAGAGTTCCGCACGACGCTCAAGGGCAAGGAAGCCACCATCTTCGACAAGCGCACCGTCGCCGAGGACCCGCTCACGCTGCAAGAGCTGGGCAACGAGTTCGGCGTCTCTCGAGAGCGGGTGCGGCAGCTCGAAGCCCGCATGATCCTGCGCCTACGTGAGTTCCTCCGGGAAAGACTTGGAGACGCGGTCGAGGTCGACACCTGACGTGGGGACGCTGTTCGTCGTCGGGACTCCGATCGGTAACCTGGAGGACCTGAGTCAGCGCGTGATCCGCGTGCTCAAGCAAGTCGACCGGATCGCCGCGGAGGACACGCGCCATACCAAGAAGCTGCTCAGCCATCTGGGCATCACGGGCAAGCCCCTCGAGTGCATCGAGAGTCATCAGATCGCCGCCCGGGTCGCCGGGCTGGTGCAACGCCTCCAAGCAGGTGAATCCATCGCGCTGGTCACGGATGCTGGGATGCCGGGGGTCAGTGATCCCGGCAGCCAGTTGGTGCGCGGCGCGCGCGAGCACGGAATCAAGATCGAGAGCGTGCCAGGGCCCAGCGCCGTCACCACTGCGGTCGCCGCGTCGGGTCTGGTGGACGGCGGTTTTCGCTTCGTGGGGTTCTTGCCTCGCAAGGGCAGCGCCCGGCGCGACGCGTTCGAGCGCATCCGGCAAACTCCGGAGGCGGTGGTGCTCTTCGAGTCGCCCAATCGTGCTCAGCGCACGCTGCAGGAACTCGCGGAGCTCACCCCCGAACGCGAAGTGTGTGTTGGGCGCGAGCTGACGAAGCTCCACGAGGAGTTCGTGTGGGGCAGCGCGCGGCAGCTGGCGGAGCGGGCGGAGTGGCGCGGCGAGCTGACACTGGTGCTCGGGCCCCACGCGCCAACCCATGCGGAGGTGAGCGCCGAGGACCTGGACGCCGCGATCGCGCGCGGCCTGGATCAGGGGCGCTCGGCAAAAGATCTGGCTCAGGAGCTCGCGGAGCACACGGGCCGCCCGCGGCGGGAGATCTACCAGCGCATCCTGCAGCTCGCGAAGTGAGCCCCAAACGGCGCCTGTCGGGCAGCCGCCACGGCCCCACAGCGCGTCTCACCCCCAGATCTGGCTCTGGATCGAGCCGATTCGGGCCTCGGTGGGGCAGAATCGTCAGCAGGAAGCGAGGCGAATGGGCTCTCCGATTGCGAAGGGACGCACTCCACACTAAGACCGGGGCGCCGTGTTTGACGCGCTCAAAAGAGGATTCAAGGAAGCCCAGAACCGCCTAGCGGGGCTGACGGAGCTGAACGAGAAAAACATTCAGGCTGCGCTCAGGGAGGTGCGCCTGTCCCTGCTCGAAGCCGATGTCGAGCTCGGGGTGGTCAAGCGCTTCTTGGCGCGGGTCGAGGAGAAAGCCCTCGGCGCCACCGTTCAGGTCAAGGTGAAGCACAAGGGCGGAGCCCAGACTGTTTCCGCGGGGGACCAGTTCGTCAAGATCTGCCATGACGAGCTGATCGCGATGATGGACTACGAGGGCGACCGTATCCAGTTCGCCCCCAGCGGTAAGACCGGCATCATGATGGTCGGCTTGCAAGGCTCCGGCAAGACCACCACCTGCGCCAAGCTCGCGCGGCTCTTCACAGAAGAAGAGGGCAAGAAGCCGCTGCTCGTCGCCGCCGACGAGCAGCGCCCCGCCGCCGTCGAGCAGCTCAAGGTGCTGGGCGATCAGATCGACGTGCCGGTGTTCAACATCCCCGGCGCGAGCCCGGTCGACATCTGCAAGGCCGCACCAGCGGAAGCCAAGAAGCAGGGCCGCGACGTCATCATCTACGACACCGCTGGCCGCCTCGCGATCGACGAGGCCCTGATGGAAGAGCTCGGCGAGATCAAGAGCGGCGTCAGCCCAGAGAATATCTTCCTGGTCATCGACGCGATGATTGGTCAGGACTCCGTGAAGACCGCGGCGAGCTTCAACGAGCGCCTGGGCATCAGCGGTGTGATCCTCACCAAGCTCGACGGCGACGCCCGTGGCGGCGCAGCCATCTCCGTCAAGGAGGTGACCGGCGCTCCAATCCTCTTCGCCGGTATGGGCGAGACGACGGACAAGCTCGAGGAGTTCCGCCCCGAAGGCATGGCCGGCCGCATCCTCGGCATGGGCGACGTCGTCGGCCTGATGAAGGACTTCGAGGACGTCATCGACGCCAAGAAGGCCGAAGAAGACGCCGCGCGCATGATGAGCGGCGAGTTCACCCTGGAGGACTTCCTCAACCAGGTGCGCATGATCCGCCAGATGGGGTCCCTGAAGGACCTGGTGGAGAAGATGCCGGGGCTTGGCGGCATGGTTCCCCCCGGAGTCAACCTCGACGACAACGAGCTGACCCGCATCGAAGCGATGATCCAGTCGATGACTCCGGGTGAGAAGCGCGACCCGAACATGCTGATCCGCGAGCCCACCCGCGTGCAACGGATCTCCCGCGGCTCCGGTCAGCCGGAGCAGGGCGTGAGCGAGCTGGTGCAGAAGTTCCTGTTCATGAAGCAGATGATGGGCGGCATGGGTGGCATGGGTGACGGCCTGATGGGCAAGATCCCCGGGATGAAGAACCTCAACATGGCGCGCAACATGCGCAAGGCCATGAAGCAGGGCGGCGGCATGCCTGGGATGCCCGGGATGGGCGGCTTCCCCGGGATGCCTGGAATGGGTGGTTTCCCTGGGATGCCCGGGATGCCTGGGATGCCCGGGATGGGAATGCCAGGCATGGGCCAGGAAGCGCCTCAGATGCGTAAGCTTTCCAAGACCGAAAAGAACGCGCGCAAGAACGCGCGCAAAGCGCAGCGCTCGGCTCGCAAGAAGGGTCGTAAGTAGTAGATGCTGCAGCAGAAGCGAGGGGCGCATTCGATGGATCGCGCAGGCACTTATTCTTTGGCTCATCAGGCCATCAGTCACCGCTCGAATCCGCAAGGATTCACTTCACGGTTCCTTCCCAGTCTGGTTTTGGGGGTGAGCGTGCTCTGGCTCGGCGCTTGCGTCGAACCCCAAGCCGACGCAGGCGGAGCGCCGGCTGGCTCCAGCGAGGCGATGGAGGCGCTCGGCGTCCCCGAGCTCCCAGAAGGTGCCGTGCGCAGTCACTTCGACTTCGGGAGCCGAGTGTCCCTCGAGGGCTACAAGCTGGATCAGACCAGCGTTCAGCCGGGTGGGCACGTCAAGGTCACCTTCTACTGGCGGGGGGACAAGCCTCCCCAGGGCGACTGGCATCTGTTCACTCATCTGCTGGACTCCAGCGGTCGCCAGCTCGCCAACTTCGACCAGGTGGGCCCGCTCCGGAGCGCCGGCAGCATTTCCTCATGGCAAAGAGGCAAGCTCTACGTCGACGAGCAAGACATCGAGCTTCCCAAGGATCTGGACACGCCGTTCGTCACGCTGGCTGTCGGCGTCTGGACCGGGGTCGTGCGGCTCGACGTCATCGGCGGGGTGACTGACGACAAGAACCGGGCACTGGTGGTGCGCCTGCCGGTCAACAAGTGACATTGCGCGAGGGGTGATGCAGGGGTCGAGTTCGAAGGTTCGTGAGCGCAGAGGCGCGCGTTGGCTCCCGGTGACCGCGCTGCTCGCATTGACTGCGCCGTGCGCTCTGGCGTTGGCAGGTGCTGGCCTGGTCACGGGCTGCGTTGATGATTCCGCGGGGAAGGGGAAGGTCGACAAAGCAGCGCTCGTCAAGTACGTGCTGACCAGCCCGCCTGCAGACATCGGAACCAAACTCAACGCAGATTTCGACGGTAAGATCACGCTGTTGGGCGCCAAGGTGGAGCCCAAGGGCGTGGCTGCGCCGGGGTCCAAGCTCAAGCTCACCCTATACTGGCAGGTCAAGCAGCCCCTCGGTGAAGAGGGCTGGAACCTGTTCACGCACATCCTCGATGGCTCCGGTGAGCGCATCCTGAACATCGACAACGTGGGGCCGCTACGTCAGCTCGACGGCAATCACCAGGTGATGTGGCCGAGTGCGTGGGAGGCGGGCAAGGTCTACGTGGACGAGCAGGAGTTCACGGTCCCTGCCAGCATCCGGACGAACAAACTGCAGATCACTACCGGCATCTGGAAGGATACCTCGCGGATCCCCATCAAGAGCGGTCCCAAGGACGCTCACAACCGGGCGATCGTCGCCACGCTGAGCACCGGGGTCACCCCTGGGGCCCCGCGGCGCTCCGGCTTGCCCACGCTGCGTGTGACCGATCTGGTGGAAGGCCAGAGCATCAAGGTAGACGGCAAGCTAGACGAACCAGCTTGGAAGAGCGCCGCGAGCACCGGGCCATTCATCGACGTGCGCAGCGGCAAGCCCAACACGCGCTTCCCGGTGAACGGCAGCGTGAAGCTCTTGTGGGACGAGGAGCACATGTATTTGGGCTTCGAGGTCAAAGACAAGAAGGTCACCGGTGGCTTCGACGCCAAGCAGCCCGACCCACATCTGTGGACCAAGGACACCGTGGAGATCATGGTGGATCCCGACGGCGACGGGGATAACCGCGACTACTACGAGGTCCAGATCGGTCCCCAGAACCTGGTCTTCGACTCCCAGTTCGACAACTACAACCAACCCAAGGTGGAACCGAACGGCCCGTTCGGCCACCAGGACTGGTCCGCAAAGCTCAAGAGCGCCGTCAGCATCAACGGCACGATGGACAACGACGATGACGAAGATCAGGGATACGTCGTCGAGGTCGCGATCCCTTGGAAGTCGTTCAGCAAGGCCAAGCAGGTACCGCCAAAGCCAGGCGACACCTGGCGGATGAACTTCTACGCCATGGAAAACAACGGCGGTGTCTCCTGGAGCCCGATCCTTGGCCAAGGCAATTTCCACAAGGCAGCGCGATTTGGTCGGGTCACCTGGGCCTCATCCCGTCCCGCTCCGAGCGCCAGCTCCGCTCCGAGCGCAGGCTCTGCTCCAAGCGCGGGCCCCACTCCCAGTGTTAAGCCGACTCCGAAGCTGAAGGTCGTGAACCCCGGCAAACCGTGAACCTCAGCGGCGAGCCGCCAAGTCGGCTATGCTGGTGGGATGATCTGGGGTTTGCACAGAGTTCCGTTGGGTATTTCGCGGCGCGCAGTGCTTCCCGCCGTTTGCTGGTTGCCGCTCTTGCTGAGCGCCGCGCCCGCCCAGGGGCAGACGCTCCCTCCCGGGCCAGAAGAGGAGCACGCCGTCGTCGGTCCTCCGTCGGAGACTGAGAGATCCTCAGCGCCTCAGACCGCTTCGACGCCGGAGAAGACCGAGCAGGGCCCGGTGCACTCACCGTGGCTGCTCGGTGTGCACGTGGGCTACTCGCTGTGGAGCGACAAGGGGCTGCCTGAAAACTCGACCTCGGTTGGAGGCCGGTTCGGCTACCGCTACACGCCGGGCATGGAGCTCGAGGTCCGCGGCCGGTACATCAAGTCAGGCTCGACGGGAGTCAGCGCCGCGTCGGGATGGGCCGTTTCCGCAGCGAACGTCTGGTTCGTGAATCTCTCTGCAAACTGGGAGCTCGGGCTCGGAGCTGGCGCGGGTTACGAAGGGCACAAGACCAAGCTGCGCACCACCCGAGCGTTCCTCCACGGCCGAGTGGCCCCGCTGCTGCGCTGGTACATCTCGAGCTCGTTCGCCATGGACCTGGGTCCGGAGCTGGGCGTCGGGCTGATGAGCTCCGAGGGCACCGCTGGCGCTGACCAGTCCAATCAGTTCGTGTTCCGCTACGGTGGCTTCGCAAACTTCAGCTGGCGCTGGGGAAGTGGCGACTCGAGCAGAGAAGATTCGGGCTCCGGCAGCGACGACGGCTGGTAAGGCGGTTTTCCACGGGTATATTGCCGGGATGGCTCGGCTCTCCACAGCGGTCCCAACCGCGCGTCTGGTCGCTGGCGGCTCCAAGCTGGCTAGCCTTGGGTTGGTGCTCGCAATGGCGTTCGCATGTTCCAGCTCAGGCAACGGCGGGGCGGCGGCGAGCGGTGGAGCCGCCCAGGGAGGCTCCGCTCAAGGCGGAAGCGGCGCCGCACAGATCGGCGGGAGCGCCAGTGGCGGCTCGTCAGGTGCGGGGACTGGGGGCACTTCAAACGGTGGCAGCGGGAATGCTGGGGCGACGGGCGGCAGCGGTGGTTCCGGGGGGAATTGTCCACTAGGTACGTTTTGCAACCCGATCCCGATTCAGAGCTTCCCCTACACGCATGAGTCGGACACCACCAACGCGCCAAGCGACGAGGTGGATTCCTATAGCTGCGCGCCGGCTACGTCGGAGTCAGGGCCAGAGGTCGTGTACCTGGTGGACGTCCCCGAGGCCGGGCGTTTGAGTGTCAGCGTGAGTGATGGCGACGGAGTGGACGTCGACGTACACCTGCTCGACTCGCCGAGCGGCGCTGGTTGCCTGGAGCGTGACGACGCGAGCTTCAACTACGATATAGCGGCAGGCAGCTACTATGTCGTCGTCGACACGTGGGCGGACTCGAGCGGCGCTGAGCTTCCCGGAGGATACACACTCGACGTCGGGTTCAGCCCCGCCGCAGCGGGCGACTGCGCGACCTATGCGTTGGACTTGAAGATGTTCTGGAGCAGCTGCGACGTGTCCCTGGACTGCTTCGAAGCGACGGACCCTGGCGACGGCAAGACCTATCGCTACCTGCGCACGCCTGCCACCGGCCCCGTGGTGAAGGAGGCGCACCTGGTTACGGTCGACGACGACTTCGGTGGCGGCTGGCCAAGCAGCTTCACGGATCAGATCACGCGGCACTACACCCTGAGCCAAGCCGCCACGGGCTACAGCATGAGTCGCAGCGAACCCTGGGCGCCCGCGGGTGAAGGCGGGTCCCAATACGGGCAAGGGTCCACGGGTGTGCCGCTGCCGGTCGAGGCGGAGGCCTGGTACGTGAACATGTATTGGCGCAACAAGCCCGCGCCGGGCACGCGCATGATCATCAAGAACCCAGTCAATGGTCGCGCCGTGGTAGCCGCGGCGGGCTACGAGACCGGGCCGGGGTCGAACACCGCGATTGGCGGGGTCACCGAGGAGATCCATCACTACCTCGGAACCGGCCATCGGGACGAGCTCCAGCTCGGGTTCGCGGTCAGCGACTCGCTGCCGTACGGCCCAATCCAGTGCAACTGACCGCCAACCTCCGCTCAGCGCAGATCACGCAAGCGATACTCCCGCACCAGCTGGCCTTGACGATCGGCGCACGCCCCCGTCTTCTGTTCCGCTGACTTGAGCGATTCTTCAGCCTTTTTTAGCTCGGCGGCGGACCTGAACGGGTCGTCCATGGCCTTGGCCCTGGCGATGCCTTCGAGCCCCTTGACGTGTTCTGCGTACGCCTCGGCGCACTGGTCACGAAAGCCGCAAGTATCCGCGTGGTTACAGCCAAGCGCCCGGAGCCCTTTCAGCTTGTCGGCTTTTGCGGAGTTGGGTGCTTCGCGCAGCTCGTCCACCGCACGACTGAGGCTCGCGGCTTCGTCCCGTTGCTTGGACTTGTCGTCACAAGCGGTGACTAGGCTCACCCCCAAGAAAATGAAAAGAACGCTGCCACCCCGAAGGTTTGGCAGCGTCCGCAGCGCTGAGCTCGAAATGGGCTACTCCGCCGCTTTGGGGGGCGGGCCCATCTGGATGCGCTCGCCAATGTACGCGCCGATCAACGTGAACAGCACGCCGACGGCGCTCATCAGCGCATACATGAACGCTGGCATCGTCTTCACGGTTTGATTGCCAAAAAGCAGGAACGCGGTCGGCATCGCGATCAGGAACGCAGCGACGACGGGTTCGATGAAGGTCTTTCCGGGGGAGATGAGGCCAACCAGCATGCCGCCGATGAACCACACGGGGATCGCCACGACCATGCCCGCAGAGCCCTCGAAATCGAGCATCGGCACCACGATGGGCAGCCCGACCACCAGAGCCGCAGTGAGCACGCCCATGATCACCAGCGAGACCCCGAACCACATCAGGCTGAAGCCTTCTTGCTGATAGCGCCGCTCGAGCTCTTCCTGACGGGAGAGCGTACGCTTGATGTCCTCGATCTTTGCGCCGCAGGAAACACAGCGATTGTTGGGTAGCGGCGTGGCGTTCTTGAATCCACAGGACGGGCAGATGATGTGCTTCGGCTGAGCCATGTCCCTCCTCGACGGGTCGGACCGAGAGCCTAGCCCAGAGGCTCTCGCAATCCAATCTCGTGGCCCCGAAAGCTCCTGAGAGTGCGCCGAGTGGCCCCCATACGTAAGTGACGGAACTCCTGTCCCGAGCGGTTGTCCGAGCCCTCCACACCGCCACATTCGACTAGAATCCCAGCTCCCCCAGCACCGCTCGCGTCTGCAGTGCCACCCTGGGCGGAGGAATGGTCTAAACTGAACGAGCAACCGTGAGCGCAGAGGAAACCGTATCGCCAGGACTCGAGCTCGGGCTCTCGAGGGATCCCGATCTCGAGGCGCTCCCTGAGCCCCGTCGCCCGGGCCGGCGCCTTACCCTGGTCACGATGAGCGTGACGCTCGTGCTCTCTCTGGTCATGGCGTACGCCTTGCGCGGTCAGGCGGTCTACGCGCTCAACCCTGGGGTGCCTCAACCACTACGTCCGTGGTGAGGCGCTGCTCGCGAGCGACAGCGCCGTGCGCTACTCACGACCGCTGGAGAACGACTCCTATCGCTTGGCTCACGTCGCAGGAAACGAGCGGATCTGGGTCGAAGTTCGGGTCCCCGACGGGTTGGAAGGACCCCATTTCGTGCCGCCCTCCTCGTTCGTCGGGCGCCTGGTGCCTCTCGAGCATTCTGGACTCAGCCACAACGATCTGGATCGCGCCGTCACGGCCAGTGGCGGAACGATGCCCAAAGACGCGTGGCTGTTGATGGACGGCCATGCGCCCAAAGGCTCGCGCTGGGCGATGGGTTTGATCCTGCTGTTCATCACCTTTGCAGGGTTCAACGCGTTTGGCCTGTACCGCTTGTGGCGCCCCGTGAAGGACCCAGGCTGAGTCTCCCAGCGGCGCGCGCCCAGCACGCGCGCATTTGTCCCTCGAAATCGCGTCCGCTTTCGGGCACACCAACCGCCGCATGGCTCGCCCGAGTGTTCTCATCGTCGGCGGCGGTCTCATGGGCTGCGCGACGGCATGGCAGCTCGCTCAGCGGGGCTGCTCCGTCTTGGTTCTCGAGCGGAGCATTCCGGGCGCCGAAGCCTCGAGCGCCGCGGCGGGGATCCTGGGTGGGCAGGTCGAGTCGCACCAGCCCGACGCCATGACGGAGCTGTGCTTGAAGAGCCGATCGCTCTACGGCGGCTGGGCCAAGGCGCTGGCGAAGAGCACAGGGATCGACATCGAACACCGACCGAGCGGTGCCCTCCGCGTCGCCTTCGGTCCGCCAGGAGCTCTTCTCGGCGAGCCAGAGCGGCTTCGTCGGCTTCACCGACAAATACTGGATGGCGACCATCGCGCCGGGCCCGGAGAAGGCCTTCAGCGCCTCCTACAAATATGTCCAGCGCGCCTCGGGCCCTGAATACCGCACGGAGGCGATCCTGCC
>JAUILJ010001030.1 GCA_030433055.1 Polyangia bacterium | reverse complement strand
TGAAGCGTGAGCGAGTGGCTCTTGGCGCTCTGCTCCGCCGCGGGGGCGCATACGACCACCTCCGCGAAGCTGCTCAGGGCGCCGCGCAGCGCCTGGAGACCTTCCGCACGAAAGCCATCGTCATTGGCGAGCAGGATCAATGGTCTAGACACGATTCCTCGAAAGTTGGCGTTGATGTGGCTGGTTAGTGACTCCCCAGGGGGAGCGCAAGGTCCAAGGGCTCGCGATAGGCGGCGCGGGCCTGGCTTTTGCTATGCTGTCGCTCACCAGTGACAGGTCACACGAGCCACCACCTCGAAGAGATCACCACGCGGATCGCCGAGTGCATCACACGCTTTGGCGTCGCGGGCGAAGTGCAGGTCGATCAGCAGTCCGCCCGCCTGGTGGGTCATGGCCCTCCGGCCGAGGTCCCCCTGGGTGATCTGCTCGAGCGCTGGGGGGAACTCAACCAGGAGGATCGCGCGCGGCGCTGCCTTGATACCGCACGGAAGCTGGTTTCGATCCGCCGCAGCTCGCTCCCCCCAAGCCAGCCTCCGCGCTTTCAGCAGCTGCCAGGCTGGATAGTCCCCCTGCTCGCGTTCGTCGTGCTTGGTGCGGTCGGTTGGTGGTGGCTGCGGAGACCCGCGGGGCCAAAGCCCGAACCGGAGCGGGCGGCGGCTTCGGCTTCGGATCGCGTGGCGGAGCTGGATCGCGACGTGCGGGCCGAGCAGGTGTGTCAGCGGACGCGCTCGCGGGTGATGCGGGGCGCCACGGTCGGCCCGCTGGACGTGGAAGGCTGGGTCGTGGAGCTGGTGCTCCAGCGGGCCGGCACGCGACGTCTGGGCCAAGCCGGCGTCATGGCTGAGTTCATCGAAGCAAACAAGCCTCGCCCCCGGGTGATCTGGCCGCAGGCCCCGGCGCTCAGCGCGCTGACCGGGCCCGAGACACGCGTCGTGGTTCAGGAATCGGATCTGGCTGCCGCAGGGATTCAACCCCGGCGCTCCCTCGTGTTGACCTTCCAGGGGACCTACATCAACCCTTATTTCGAGCGCAAACAGCGCATCCAGTATCTGATGCTCGCGAACGCGCTGGCGCAGCGCCTGGGAGCCACTCATGGCGCTCTGTACGCGCGCTGCAAGGGCGGAACGAACCACCACATCGGCACCTGGTTCCTCGGCCCCTCCCCGAACGAGGCGCTGGGATCGCTCATCTACTTCATGGGGACCTACGCTGATTCGCCCCACGTCTCGAGCGCGGTCCTCGGCGATGCCGCCGTGCTGGACCGCGCCCAGCTGTTCGAAGGGATCCGGCTGGCCAGCGCGCGTGCTCCGCGGAGCGAGATTGGCCGCTGGCTGGGCGCTCAGGGTGGGATGATTGCGGGGCCTGCGGAGGGTCCGTCTCGGGTGACTTTCCCGTTCAAGGACGCCAATCGCGCCTCGCGGGCGAGCCGAGAGATCGCGCGGCTGCTGGAGATTGGTAGCCACTGAGTCTCAGGGGTTCGGCGGCGCCCCAGGGTTGACCACGGCCAGCGCATAGGCCATGTGAAGACTCTGATGTTGCCGCCGAGCGAGCTCGAACAGCGCCTCCTCGCGTCCTTCCCTGACGCAAAGGTGCAGATCACGGATCTGACCGGGACCCAGGACCACTACCAGCTCCGCATCGTCAGCGAGAGCTTCGTGGGCCAGGCTCCTCTGGCCCGCCATCGTATGGTCTACGCCGCGCTGGGCGAGGCCATGCACGGTCCGATTCATGCGCTCTCGTTCGAAGCTTTGGCTCCCGCGGAGGCGAGCTGAGCGACGCTGCGGGCCAGCATCGTGGCAGCATGAACGCAGACGATTCTGAGGGTTATTTCCCCTGGAGCCTGACGCGCCCCCCGGGCGCGGTGGAGAGATGAAAAATGGAAGAAGCACTTCGCGACCAGATCAACCACACCATCACAGAGACCCCGGTCGTGCTGTTCATGAAGGGCAGCCGGTTGTTCCCCCAGTGCGGCTTCTCGGCCCGCGTGGTGGACATCCTCAAGCGCCTGGATGTCTCCTTCAAGGACGTGAACATCCTCGCCGATCAGAACCTGCGGGACGGGATGAAGGAGTTCAGCGAATGGCCCACCTTCCCCCAGCTGTACGTCAAGGGTCAGTTCGTCGGTGGCTGTGACATCGTGAGTCAGATGTTCGATAGCGGGGAGCTCGAGAAGCTCGTCAAATAAGCAACTGCTCAACATGCTGCGGCCCGATTCCTTGCGGAATCGGGCCGTTTGCGTTCAGGGCTCGGGCCTGCCTCGAAGGGCAGGCAGGAGCCTACTTGTCAGCGGGGCGGCTGATGATGATGCGCAGCCCGCGCAACGCATCTGCGAAGCGGATGCGCTGTTCCTCCAGGGCCAAGCTGACCTCGACCAGGCGCTTTTCGATCTGCTCCATGCGCTTGGTGTTGTCGGCCAGGCGCTTGGTTAGCGTGCGCTTCAGGTCGTCCGCGAAGCGG
>JAUILJ010000116.1 GCA_030433055.1 Polyangia bacterium | reverse complement strand
GCCAGCCCTCGTTGCTTCAACAGCTCCTTCAGCCTCGCGTGAATCGCCTCGGAGCCGCTGAACGCGCAAGACCCCCGCGGATTGTCATCCGGGCGGCGATTCACACACACGAAGAGGTAGCGCTTTCGCTTCGACATGGGCGGAGGTTCGAGCCGGGACGCCGCCTGGTCAAGTCCGATCTCCCGCCGAGTCGCAGCCGAAGGGGCGGGAATGGCGGGTGTCTTTCGTGACTTGCTGGGGCATGATTCTGGAAGATGGCGGACACAGGCTTGGTCGCGGCTCCCTCGGATCTCACGCTACCCAACTCGGATTCCACGACTGCGCGGCGCATCGTCGGCGCGTACCTGAAATGGCTCACCCGGGAGCTCGCGCAGATCCCCATGGGGCGGTTTGCTGCCCCAGTATTCGATGCGTTCACCGACGCCCGAGCGCGGCTGCTCGGCCTACTCAAGACGCCCAAAGCGGGGCTGGTCTATGCGACGCTCCGGCGCCCGTCGATCTCGGGGCTGGTGCGCTGCCTGCACCGCGAGCTGTGGGGGGCAGGCGACGTCAAGCGACTGGACCGATTGCTCGGAGAGCTCGCGACGTTGTTGTGGTTCGAGCTCGCGCTGGCAGATGAGCTGCCCGCGGGCGGCGTGGTGCTCAAGCACGCCCCCGGCAGTCTCTACGTCGCGGCCCTCGGGGTCGTGCTCGAACGCGTCGGGGACGCCTCGCTGGGGCTACGCGACGGCCGCCTCGTGAGCGGCCCTCCCGGCCAGGAGCGACAGATTGATTTCGAAGCGATCGCGGCAATCGGTCAGGGGGCTGCCACCGACCCCGAGCTCAGTACCTTGCGGATACGTCGCGTCCACTTCCCCCTCGCCTCGGGTATTCAGCTAGTCGTCGCGGACAACAACCCGCTATCGGATCAGGAAGCCCACCCCGACAAGCAAGGCAACGCCATCGATCTCGGCGGGCGAGACGCCGAGGAGTGGTGCAAGGCCCTGGCGTCAGCATTCGCCACGATCGAGCGCTACTACCCGGAGCTGAGCGTTGAGATGCAGCTCGTCATGCAGAGCTACCACCCGGTGGGCTACGACGCTGAGCGCCACCTCTCGGCGTCCTACGCCGAGGTGATCGGCGCCGCTTACATCAGCCTCCACCCTGACGGAATGACGCTCAGCGAGGCGCTGATCCACGAGTTCTGTCACAACAAGATCAATGCGCTGTTCGCCCGAGACATGCTCTTGGAGAACGCCTTCGAGCCCTTGTTCAGCTCGCCGGTGAGGCCTGATCCGAGGCCGCTCTATGGGGTGCTCCTGGCAGTGCACGCTTTCGTCCCAGTCGCCGAGCTCTACCGGAGGATGCTCGAACAAGCGGCAACGGAGGCGACCAAGCCGGGCTTCCGCGCGCGTTACCAGCAAATCCTGGGCAAGAACCTCGACGGGATAGCGACCCTGCGTGAGCACGCCAAGCCGACGACCACCGGGGGATGGTGCCTCGCGGAACTATTTGCGTGGGCCGATGCACAGACGGAGCCCGGCGCTCCTCCGGCTCTGGCGGGTGCGATCCCAGACTGAACTGGGCCAGCGCGGAGGGACTACTGTGCCCCAACGGAGCGTCTCTCCCCCCAAACCTCCTGCGCGCTCCGTGCTCGTGTCCTGTCTCCGTAGTTCGCTACCAGACTCCGCGCGTCTATTGACACGAGGAAACCTGCATCGACTTGTTCAGCGAATCACAGCTTCGCCCCACTAGCAGCGCAGGTGAAAGTCCTCGCCCATGCCAAACCAATCGTCGAGCACGAGATCTGGAAGGCCAGTCGCCGCGAGCCGGCCGCGCACGTGACCGAACGGCCCGCGATAGCGGCTCTCGACCACCAGCGCGTTCACTCGGACGTCTCCGGGGACGGTGGGTCGGAACTCCACGTCTACGCGCCCCTCGGTGTCCCGCACCAACCAAACCTCGTCGGGCCGGCCTTCGTTGCGGCGCTCGAAGGTCACCGCCGGTAACGTACCGAAGCGATCTTCCCGCCACACGCAGTTCTCATTGTAGCGGTCGGGTTCGCGACACTGGTTGCGCGTGAGATTGAAGCCCCAGGCCACCCCCGCGTCGTCCACTTTCGCGCTGGTGAGCCAGTCCCAGCGCATCACGTATGGGTAGTAGCCCTTGTGATCATCGAGCAGGCCCAGCGCGCGATCCCGGGTCAACTCGTGGACTTCGTCGCCGATCGTGAGCCGACCAGTCACAGGAAACATTCCCTTGTGGGAATACATGCCACCATCGACCAAGGGCATGCTGACCACGTGCGGAGCCCCGAGGTCCATGCGCAGGCGGAGCTTCCCGTTGATACGAGGCCTCTTGCCCTCGCCTTCGAGATCGACGAGCAGGTCGAGGTAACCGTCGCGAGCGTGGTTCTCGAAGGCGAGCACGACCTCCCTCCCCGCGTAGCCGTTGCGCGAATCGAGCAGGCTGTCAGCGATGCGCATCTGCAGCGGCGGGAGCTTGCGCTCGAACACGTGCTTCTGCCCTCGGCGCTTGTCGTAGATCTTGATCTGCACGAGGCTCATCAGCTTCGCGTCGAACAGCGCCAGGTTCATGAACAGCTCGGGCGTGCTGATCTGAACGGCTTGCCATTCCTTCAAGCGCCAGCGACGCATGCCACGCGGCAACCCCAGGTAAGGGGCATCGAGCAGGTTGGCTCGAGCCGGCGTGTCCCGGAAGCGGCCGTAGACCTGCTGACCAGCGCGGATCAGCTCGCCGGGAGCGCTCTCTACGCGCTCCTCAGCTGACACAGGTTTCTCGGCGGGATCAGGCTTTGCGTCGTGCAGCATCGATGAGTCGCTGGAGATGGGGAGGAAGCTGCTCCTCGTCGTCGTCAGGCTTTCCGACCGGCAAGAAGAGGCTGATGTCCGTACCCTCGCCTGGGCTACTGTCAATCTCCAAGTGGCCTCCGTGCGCTTTCACGATGCGGTCCACGATCGGCAGGCCCAGGCCCGTGCCGCTGGGGCGTGTGGTGAAGAACGGATCCGTCGCGCGATTCATCACGTCTTCGTCCATGCCATGCCCAGAGTCGGAGATCGTGACCTTGATCATGTCCCGGCCGGCGTCCTCGACGATGCCTGCGGAGATCTTGACCGTCCCGCCGTCCCGCATCGCCTGACAGGCGTTGGATACGAGGTTCTCGAACACCAGCGGTAGCAGGCCTGCGTCAGCCCACACCGTCTGAACGTCCGGGTCCTCGCTGATCTCCAACTCGAGCTCGAACCCCTCGAGCAAACGTGCCTCGGCTCGCTGCAGCAGGATCGCCATTGCGACGGGTGAGCGATTCACCTTCACTGGGCGCGCAAAGCGCAGCAGATCGGTGACCAATCGATTCAACCGACCGGCCTCCTCCTCGACGATGCCGAGGAGCATCGTCCGGTCATCCTCCGCGAGCTGGGGCCGACGCAGGCTCGCGGTCGCGTTCACGATGATGGCGAGAGGGTTGCGCACCTCGTGCGCGATCGCGGCAGCCAGCTCACCGACCTGCGCCAGCTGCTCCTTGCCCGTCAGCTGATCTTGGACCACCTGGAGCTCGACGTAGCTGTTGCGAAGCTCCTGCGTGGCGTGCGCCAGATCCACCGTCGCCGCCTCGAGCTCCTTCTCGGTGGTCTGGTAGCGTGCGGGGAGCGTGGTAGCGATGGCGAAGATGTAAACCAAGAATCCGTGCGGAACCAAATACACGCTGGGGAACTTGCCCGTGATGAGCAGGATGTCGTTGATCGCGACCAGCACCAGGACGCTGCTGCCCACCATCACCCAGCCAGCTTCTCGTTGCCCCCCGAGGAACGCGCGAAGCAGCAAGACGAATCCGCCCATCAGCTCTGCGACCACCACCAGGTAGAAGGCCGCGGGCAGCAGGCGTGGAGACGCGACCGCGTGGGCGAGGGATACGCCGAACACCTCCGAGTTGAGGACCTTGACGGTGCCCGGCTCGAACCAGAAATTGCCCAGATCGAGGGCGAGAAACAGCGCCGCCAACCCGTACGCGATCTGAATCAAGCGCTTGCTCTCGACACCGGTGTAGCGCATGACGAAATGCAGGTTCAGCGCTCCGGCAGCGATCGCTCCCGCGTGGGCAAGACGCGCCGCCAGTAGCCACGCCTCGGTGTCGCTGGTGCGATACGCCATCGCGATCCCCGCGGAGTCGAGGGCGACCGCAAAGCACAGCAGGCCGAACAGCAAGTACTCAGCTTCCCTGCGCCGGTAGGCGTAGGTGAGCAGGAAGAAAGCGCCCACCGCGATCTTCGCAAGGGCCCACGCGAAGGCCATGCCGCAAAGGAAGGGAGAATTCATCGAGCCCTAGGGGAACGGTCCCCCCCTCTGACCATACACGCTTTCCACTCAAACCAAGGGCGCGTCCTGAGGGTGCTCAGCAGCTACTTGGGCGCGTCGAGGTTCACGGTGATGGTCTGCGCGTCCGCTGCACCCGGGCTGTCAAGCGGCTTACCGTCCGAGCCTAACAGTTGGATCTCGAAGCGATAGTCGCCGTTCGCGAGACCCGAGATCGCGAACGGCCGAGAATCGCTGACGACTCGCTCCAGGGCTTCGCCGTGCTCCCCGCTGATACGCAGCCGCGCCTTGGCTGCGGGCCCGCGACCCAACGGCGGATTGACGCTGAACTCCAGCTTGGCCCGCTTCGCAGACTCCTCGCCGTTGAAGGTACCGCGGGGCGACAGCACGCGGACCAGTGGACCGGCCGTCACTTCCCGCGTGTCGACTCCGAATCGCACGATCGCGGTCGGCCCCCGGGACCACTCGGGCTTCGCCGACCACGGCTCGCCGGCCTCGTCGAGCACCACACCGAACAGCACGTGCTGCCCCGCCGCGAGCTCAGCGTCGTCGTCCAGCAAGCCACCGAGCACCACCGGTTTCGACGGGTCGACCACGTGGAGCTGATTGTCGTCGAGCCTCAGGCCGACCTTGAAACGCTTGCCCTTGGGTTGGCCTTCGAGCTGCAGATGGATCTTGTACTTGAGCGCCTTGGCGCTGGGGATCAGCTGGCCCACGACGGGGAACTCGAACTCCAGGTTCAGATCCTGACTCGGCGCAAAGTGAGGTTCGAGCGCAGACAACTCCGGGGGAGGCGCGCTGGGCGTCGGAGGCGGTGCTTCAGCGCTCGCGCTAGGGGGGAGCACAGGAGACGCTGGCGCGCTAGCCGCCGGAGGCGGGGACGGTGGCTTCGCCGGCTCCGCTGCTGGTCCGCAACCCAAAGTCAACATCAGACACCCAGCAGCGACGCTGCTGGCGGACCGAAGCAAGCGAAGGCGCGAATTCGAACTCTCGATCACGGCTCGAGCATACCAGCTCGCAGCGATGCGGGCGCGACGACAGCGCAGGGTGGAGGCACGCCGAGCGATCTGCTACTTCCCACCGGCGATGAGCTACGTGGTGTTGGCGCGGAAGTATCGCCCCCTGGGCTTCACGGATCTCGTGGGGCAAGACCACGTGGCGCGCACGCTGGCTGGAGCCATCGCCAGCGGGCGTGTGGCTCACGCGTTTCTCTTCACAGGGGTTCGGGGGGTAGGAAAAACCACCTCGGCGCGCATCCTGGCCAAGGCGCTCAACTGCATGCGCGAACCGGGCAGCGTGGAGCCCGGCGTCGATCCTGGCCCCACCGCGGCGCCCTGCTTGAAGTGCGCAGCGTGTCTGGAGATCACTGACGGCAAGGACGTCGACGTCTTGGAGATCGATGGCGCCAGCAACAGCGGCGTGGACGAAGTACGACGCCTGCAAGACAGCCTGCCTTATCGACCGCAGCGCGATCGCTACAAGATCGTGATCGTCGACGAGGTCCACATGTTGTCGCAGAACGCGTGGAACGCGTTCCTGAAGACCCTCGAAGAGCCTCCGCCCCACGTGAAGTTCATCTTCGCGACCACGGAGGTGCACAAGGTCCCGATCACGATCCTGAGCCGCGTTCAGCGCTTCGACTTCAAGCTGATCCCGTCCCAGCTGATCGTGGGCAGGCTGCGCGAGGTGCTAGGCCTCGAAGGGATCCCCGCGGAAGACGCGGGGCTGTCGATCATCGCACGCGAAGCCGCAGGGTCGATGCGCGACGCGATGAGCCTGCTCGATCAGGTGATCGCGTTCGGAGACAGCGAGCTCACGGCGTCGAGCGTCGCCGAAGTGCTCGGGGTCGCGAGCCACCAGGTGCTCCACGACATCGCGCGAGCGCTGGTCCAGGGTGATCCCGCTCGCTGCCTGGAGATCGTGGCGAGCCTCGCAGAACGGGGCAACAACATCGCCCACGTCACGCGAGATCTGTTGGCCTTGCTCCGCGACCTGGTGGTGGCGAAGGTCGTACCCGATCCGATCGGCTTGTTGGATCTGGCTGATGACGAGCTAAAAGACGCACAGGAACTCGCCTCGAGCGCCAACGCTGACGACCTGATTCGTCTGCACCAGGGATTTTCGCGCGGATACGATGAGGTGGTTCGCGGGGCCGTGCCCAGAGCAGCCCTCGAGATGCTCTTGGTGCGCCTGGCGCGGCGCCCACCGCTGCTACCGGTCGATGATCTGATCGAGCGCCTGCATGCGCTCGAGCGGCGGCTCTCCGCCGCGCCCCGAGGTGGAGCCGTCGAGCGGCGCGCTAGCGCGCCGGCACCCAGCCGTCCCCGCAATCGAGATCCACGCAGCCCGAGCCCGGGTGGAATCGCCAGCCCCGAGCGTGCTGACGAACCTCCAGCAGCCAGGCCAAGCGGCCATCAGAGTCCGCCGCCACATCCGCCAGATCCGCCGGCGACTGCGCCGGCTCAGCCGTCAGCGCAGCACGCTGCACCGCCGCAGCTGTCGCCGCAGCAAGGCGTGCTGGGTCAGGCCCCTGATGCTCACCCAGATCCGCCTGCTCGGGCGCGCGTAGCCACCCCGGCCTTGCCCCGCGGCAACGAGCCGCATCCTCACGCACCTCCGGGCTACGACCCGGACTCGGATGGGACCGGAGGACCAGCACCCACTCCAGATGTCTACCGGGAGAACCGCGACGGGACCGCGGTCAGGCGGAATGCACCTGGTGCTTCCTCTCCCCCGAACCTGGGCGGGGCCAATCGACCATCGGCACCGGCAAAGCCCAAAGAGAAGGCCAAGGACGCGGCTGACGTCGATCTCGAGGAGATCCTGGAGCGCGCCCGCAAACTGCCGCCCCCCGACCCTGCGCATCTGAAGAAGTTGCAGACGTGGGCCGCGCTGCTCGAACCGATGCGCGGTGACCGAGCGGACCTCGCCGCGGTGCTCAATCACGCCATCTTGCTCGAGCTCGGCCCTGAGCGCGTCGTGCTGGGGTTCGATCGCCACACGGTCTTTCGCGGCCGGGCGGACTCTCAGGAGTCCAAGGCAGCGATCCTCAGCTACGGAGAGAAGCTGTTCGGGCGCGTCCCGGAGCTCGAGTTCCAGTTCGACCTGCCAGACCAACCCCTACATACGGTGGCGACGCTGGAGGCTGAGCGCCGGGAGCGGGAGCGCCTGGAAGCCATCGCGAGGGCGAAAAATCATCCGCTGGTGAAGGCCGCCGAGCGTACGTTGGGCGCGCGGGTCAAGCGTGTGCTCCCGTACGAGTGAAACCGTGGGTCTGAGGCCTTGCCTCGACGCCCGCTGAACGGCAAAACGCGAAAGCATGAAGAAGCAGTCGCGGGGCGGACCGGGCATGGCGGCCGGTGGGGAGATGAT
Organism: Polyangia bacterium; assembly: GCA_030433055.1. Classification (GTDB taxonomy): domain Bacteria; phylum Myxococcota_A; class Polyangia; order Polyangiales; family Polyangiaceae; genus JAHBVY01. Next base: position 5,601 of record JAUILJ010000116.1, on the reverse strand, counting down.
GCGCCAAGCAGCGCGGCTGCAGCGCAAGCTGGAAGCTCGGCGCAAGGAGCTGAAGGATCATGAGGTCACCCACCAAGGACTCGGCGACCAGATCGAGGTGACCGTCACCTGTGAGGGCCGGGTGCGGCGCATCGAAGTCAACCCGGAGTTCGTCGCGAACGAGGGCTTGGAGCTGACGCTGGACGCGGTGGTCGCCACGATCAACTCGGCCCTCGAGGCTGCCGACAAGCTCGCCCAGTCAGAGTACGACAAAGTGACGGGTGGGCTGCGTATCCCTGGAATGACCTGATGATCCCCGACGCGCTCTCGCGCCTCGTACACCTGCTCGCGCGCTTGCCGGGCGTGGGCGAGAAGACGGCTCAACGCTTCGCGCTGCACCTGATCGGTGACGGCGGTGATCTCGCACCGCGGCTCGGCGCGGAACTCGTGAGCCTGATGGAGCGCATCCGCCCCTGCGTGCGCTGCGGCAACATCGCGGAGGTGGACGACTCGGGTCACGCCGAATGCGGCGTGTGCCGCGATCCGCGACGTGACGGCAAGTTGCTGTGCGTGGTTGCGCGGGTGCAAGACCTGCTGGCGGTGGAACGCAGCGGCGCGATGCGAGGCCGCTACTTCGTGTTGGGCAGGTTGCTCTCACCCCTGGACGGCGTGGGTCCCGACGAATTGCCGCTGGGCGAGCTCTCCCGGCGCATCGATCAGGACGGCGTCGAGGAGCTCATCGTCGCGACGCCCCCATCGGTCGACGGGGAGGCCACGGCGCTGCTCTTGGCCCGAGAGTTCGGCACCCGTGTGCGGCTCTCGCGAATCGCGAGCGGCGTGCCTCACGGTGGCGATCTCGAGTTCGCTGACATGATCACTCTGGGACGCGCCATCGACGGCCGTCGAAACATCGATTGACCGATGCGCTTGCCTCAGCATGCTCCCCAAGGCCAGGATCCGTCGCCATGAGTCAGCGAATCACACGCCAGAGCATCCAAACCAGCGAGGCTCCTGCAGCAATTGGCCCGTACAGCCAAGCAGTGAAGAGCGGCGACTTGCTCTTTCTCAGCGGTCAAATCCCTCTCGACCCCGTCACCGGAGAGCTGGTGAGCGGCAGCGTCGGGGACGAGACGCGCCGGGTCATGCAGAACCTACAGGCCGTGCTCGAGGCTGGCGGCGCCAACTTCGACAGCGTGGTCAAGACAACAATTTACCTTATGGATATGGCCGACTTCACGCAAGTGAACGAGGTCTACGCGACTTTCTTCGAAAAGAACCCGCCCGCACGCGCCACCGTCCAGGTCGCCGGTCTCCCGAAGGGAGTCCGTGTGGAAATTGACGCAATAGCGCGAGTCACAGCAGACTAGCACTGCAGGCCGCCAAGCGGGTGGCCGCAGCCAACACGGAGCAACGATGAGCAAGTCACAGCCGACCTTCACCGATCAGCAGGTGAGCGCCAACGCGGATCAAGCCCTGGCCACGCTGAGTGCCGCTGGCGATGACGCCCCGCGGCTGATCGACGCCTGGGTAGCGGCAGGCAACGCCGAAGCCGTCCTGGTGGCCGCAGACAGCAGCCAAGGCCCCTGGCGCAAGAGCGCGAGGCGAGGTCTGAACGTCCTCAAGGCCCGCGGAGTGACGATACCGAAGGGCAAGCGCGTCGCACGCCCGACCAAGGCAGCCCAGCAGAAGACCTGGGAAGCCTGGTTGATGTCTCCAGACGCGGCAGGCACTGTGGCGATCATCATCGCGACCCGAGAGCCAGCCGGCCGCTACAAGGCCTGCTTCTCCTTCGCCAGGGAAGGCGCCGGGATTTTCCGTGTAGAAACAGGCGAGTTCTCCGCGAGCGCGCTGCGCGAAGCGATGGACAAACTGATCCCAGGAGCAGGCTATAGGCCCGTCAAGGTCCCTCTGGACTGGGCGAGAGCACGCCTGGCTGCCTGCCGCTCGGCTCACACCAAGAACTCTACGCCTGAGCCCCTGGGCCTCAAGCGAGCGGCCGAGCTGATCGAGCCGGCCCCTGCGCAAGCCCCAACTCACCCCTTCGATGACGAGGGCCTGGAGCTGTCCGCGGAAGACGCTCGAGAGCTCGCCGAGGCTTCAGGCGACCTGCATCGCTTGCCGGAGTTCCGCTCCTGGTTTCCCACCAAGCCAGCCGTGGACGAGATGCTGCTCGAAGTGGGCAAGACGCTGACGCCCGGCGTGGAGCCAGACCAGGACCAGCTGAACCAGACGCTGGAAACCAAGCTGCTGGAGGCGACGGACCGCTATTTTTCTCCGCAGCGCCGGGAGGAGCTCCTGCGCAACATGAAGGACGCGGCGCTCAGCGTGTTGGCCCGAGAGGGCGAACAAGCCGCTCTGGAGGTCGTCGCGGCGATGCGGATGATCGAGGCCCGCGGCCTGATCACCGACCCGCCGAGTGAACTGGCATTTCTACGCGGCTTCTTCCAGAAGGCGCTGAGCCTCGTGGCCGCCCGCGACGGCGGCGCCCTGCGGATTCCGATCCCGGGGCTCCCGCTCGGCGGCCCCGCAGACGCAGCCGTCCCCGCCGAGGGCGCCGACGAGGCCACACCTGCCGAGGGCGCTGACGAGGCCGCGCCTGCCGAGGGCGCTGACGAGGCCGCGCCTGCCGAAGCCGCCGCTGAAACGGAGACGCCGTCGGCCATCGACAACGAGTGGTAGCGCGAGGCAGATCCGCAAGGATTCACAAAACGAGAACGGGGCTCCGCGAGGCGCCCCGTTCTACGTTGTTGCTCATCGGCCCTACTGTGGGTCGAGGTAGTGCGCCCAGAGAAAGCACATCTCGTCGCTGAAGCCGGTACCGAAGGACACGTCCTTGTCGGTGTAGTTGTCGTACTCGCACTTGAGGTGCAAGCTGTCGCCCGCGTTGATCTCCAGGCCGGGATCCCATGTGTCGAACGGGGGAGAGTCCCAGTCCGTCGACTCGTGGATCTGCTCCTTGGAGCCATCGGCGTGCTTCAACTCGATCGTCGCCCGGGTACCCAACGAATGAGTGTGAGACGTGAGCGCGACCAGCTCCGCCCCTGGGACCAGTGGATACTCGCCCTCCACGACCTGTTGGGTGTGAGCTGGCAAGAAGATGCTGAACTCTCCGGTAAACAAGAACTGCACTGATCGGAGGCCGGAGTCTGCGGGGGCGAGCTCGAACTCGATGTCCCCCCAGATATCCTCGGGCGCGTCGCTGAAATAGTTGATGTAGTGCAGCTCGAGGGCGATGCTCTGGTGCGGGTGCACCTCGACGCCGGTTCCCTGGGGATACTCGAGTTCCGCTGACTTCTTCTCGGCGATGAACAGCGCACCATCTGGATGGCTGAACGCTCCGCACGGCTGGGCGGCCCGAGGGTCAGCCTCGGAAGTGGAGATGATCAGGTGGTGGCTCCCCTCGCTGAGCGAGGTGCGCACCCTGCGGATGACGCCAGCGCTCTCGTTGCCCAGGTCGAGGACCACGCACTGGGTCTGTTCATCCCCGGGATCGGTGTTGAACGGCCCCACCCGGAGCGACGCGGCGTTGGTGCTCCCGCTGCTCCCACCACTGCCGCCTCCGCTGTTGCCGCCTTGGCCGCCCTGAGCGCCCTGCCCCGAGCCGCCCTGCCCCGACCCGGCAGTTCCACCGGTGGCCGCGTCGTCGGAGCTCTCACCCCCACACGCCCCCAGCAGCACACACACGCAGCCCACCAGCATCGTCTTGGTCCGCATGATCCGTGGGTCGCACAGCCTCATTCCGGCCGCTACTCGCTTCTCATTCCGCGCGCAAACTCAGACAAAGCGACGCGCGGCCACCCAAGAGGGCAACCGCGCGGCTTCGCTGGTCCCAGCTACACTGCGTGTACCTGAGTTTTCCTCAGTAGCTGACCAGGATGTCGGCGCCGGGGCCGTCCGCGATCACCTCATAGTTCGCACCGCCATCGTTGCAGGTCAGCGTCTTGGAGTTTGCGGCCGCCTCGTTGATGCTGCAGCTGGAGGGGTTGCCCATGTCCACTGTGCCAGTGGCCTGCGCCTGCACGCTGAAGTTGCCGCTCGCCGGGACAGCCAGCTCGATGTCCCCATTATCAGCGAAGATTTTCCCGCCACTGCCGCCCGGAGACGCCACCTCGACGAACAGATCGCCGTTGCCCGCGGTGATGTTCACGTCGTTCGCCACACCGGTCACCGAGGTGCTGCCGTTGTCACAGTTCACACTCGTGGACACGACGCTTGTTGCCCCGCGGATATCGCAAGAGCCGTTGTCGCTGTAGACGTCGAGGGCCGTCGCCCCCTGAACGCCCTTGACCTCGGTGCTGCCGTTGCCCTGGGTGAGCTTGATGGTGCCGTTGAAGCCCGGAGGGAGCCGAACGACGACGCTGACGGAGTCGACGCCACCACCCGGTGCGCGCACCACGGCGTTGCCGTTCGCGTCGCCGCTCACCTGAGTATCGGCGTTGAGCTGCTCGAGGGCGGTCGTGAAGTCCTCCTCAGGCGTGTCGTGAGCCTTACCGACGCGGGGAGTCGTCTCCACGACGACGACGTCTTCGCTGCCGTTGACCACGGTGATGCCGCCGTTGACGGTCTTCACGTCAAGCGACGCGCCCGACTGATAGTTGACCCGGGTGATCTTGGGCTCGCTCGCCTGGACGTACTTCAGCGACTTGCAGGTGACGCCGCCCGTGTCGTCGTTTTCAGTGCACTCGGCACAGCCAGTGGTGTTGACCAGGATGCCAAGGGCGAGACAGCTAAGCGTGAGGAGTTTGAAAGCGTTCATGGGTGGTCCCTCGCAAATGCCGCCTCCATGCGGCACACGCGCCAGCGGCGCGGACAACGTGTTCGTGGCCCAGGACGGGCGCTGTAATCATCGTACGGGAGAAGGTCAGCCGTCTTCCCGGGGATGTTCTTCAAAGCACCCCCCAAAAAGCCGACGACCAGCCCCATGTTAGAGCCGCCCAGCTGGACGTTGCCAAGCTCGCGGCTATTCAATCACGCGGGGCGCAGCGCCTCGATCCGAGGCAGTGTCGGAACGCTGCTAGCCTGGACCTGGGAGAGCCCCCCTGCCCCGCTTCACAAACTCACGAAAAGCCTCGTGAAGTCGACGGGTTAGCGGACCTGGGCGACCGTCTCCAACCACCTCGTCGTCGACCTGGACGACGGGCAGCAGCTCCCGAATGCTGGAGGACACGAAGACCTCCGTCGCCGCGTGGAGGTCCTGCAATGTAGGTGCCTGGAGTTCCACCCGCAGGCCGAGCTCCCGAGCCACCTGGAGCACGCCGGCTCGGGTGATGCCCGGGAGGATCCCTGCCGACTCGGGAGGGGTGGTCAACAGCGGTTGCCCATCGGCTCCCTGACTGAACAAGAACAGGTTCGAGGTCGCCCCCTCAACGACACGACCGTCTGCGTCCAGGATCAGTGCCTCCGCAGCGCCCTTGGCCTTGGCCTCCTTCATCGCCAGCACCGACGCCAGGTAGTTCCCGACCTTTGCCCCCTCTGCCAACGTGGAGTCCGTCGCGCGGCGAGTGTGGTGCGTGATCACCGAAATGCCGTCGGTGTAGGCCTGCGGCGGCGGGGGGGCGAGCGCAGTGACCAGGATCACGACCAGGGGTGCTACCGCGAGATCCGGTGCCAGCCCGAGCTCCC